>JBFYZE010000095.1:0-2786 GCA_041309665.1 Gemmatimonadales bacterium
GCTGGAGGGCGGGGTGGATCGGGCCGAGCTTCCGGCGCAGCAGGTCCCGGTAGTCCCCGGTGGGGACGAAGCAGATCTCCTGTGACTCTGGCTTGTCGGCGGTGGACAGGCCGAGGGCGCGTGCGCGCTCGCGGACCTGGGCCTTGGTCAGGTCGCCGAGCGGGAAGCGCAGGCGTGGGAGGATGGCGCGGGGAAGCTCCCACAGGAAGTAGCTCTGGTCCTTGGCGGGGTCCCCGCCGCGGCGGAGGCACGGCCCGTTCGGACCATCCTCCCAGCGCACGTAGTGCCCCGACGCGATGGTCTCGCACTCCAGCGCCTTCCCGCGTGCAAGCAGGTCGCGGAACTTGGTGTTGCCGTTGCAGCGCACGCAGGGGTTGGGGGTCCGTCCCCGCGCGTATTCGGCGACGAAATCGTCCACGACGTCCCGGGTGAAGTCCTCCTCCACGTCGAACACGTAATGCGGGATGTCCAGGGCCACGGCCACCCGGCGCGCGTCCGCGATGCCGTCGAGCCCGCAGCACGTCTTGGCCTGCGCGGGCGTGCCGGAGTAGCAGAACGTCTTCATGGTGACGCCGACGACCTCGTGTCCCGCCTCCTTGAGGAGGGCGGCGGCCACGGAGGAGTCCACGCCGCCGGACATGGCCACGAGCACCCGGCTCAAGCTCCGCTCTCCAGGGCCCGGAGCCGTTCCACCACCGAAGCGGTGACGCCGGCCGCACGAAGCAGGTCCGCGGCGGTGGTGGACGCTCCCAGGGAGAAGCGGACGGTTGCGTGGGGGTCGTCCACCCCGTACAGGGCCTCGAGGACGTGGCTCCGCGACGACGCGCCCGTGCGGCACGCCGCTCCCCCGGAAACGGCCACGCCCTCCAGGTCCAGGGCCATGAGGAGGGAGGTGCCGTCCACGCCGGGGACGGAGATGCTGGCGATGTGAGGCGCGCGGGGTGCCCCGCCCCCGTTCACCCGCATTCCGGGGATGCGGGCCGCGAGCTCGCCCTCCAGCCGCTCGCGGAGCGCCCCGAGGCGCTCCGCCTCCGCCTCGCGCTCTTCCACCGCCAGGCGGAGCGCGGTGGCCAGCCCCACCGCCCCGGCCACGTCCTCGGTGCCCGGGCGGAGGGCGCGCTCCTGGCCGCCGCCGTGGAGGAGGGGGGACAGGTAGGTTCCTTCGCGGCAGAAGAGGAGCCCCGTACCCTTGGGGCCCTGGAGCTTGTGCCCGGTGGCGGTGAGGAGGTCCAGTGGAACCTCATCGACCCGCACCGGCACCTTCCCCACGGCCTGCACCGCGTCGGTGTGGAAGGTAGCTCCGGCGGCCCGGCACCACGCCGCCACCTCCTCGACCGGGAGGACCATCCCCGTCTCGTTGTTCACCCACATGAGCGAGACGACCGCGGGAGGCTCGGCCAGGGCGCGGGCGAGACGGTCCTGGTCCACGGACCCGTCCTCGGCCACGGGAACGCTCACCAGACGTCCGGCGCCCCGGGCGGTGGCGTGATCCGCGGCGCTCAGGACCGCGGCGTGCTCCACCGTCGAGACGGCCACGCTGGGGGTGTGTCCGTCGGCCCGGAGCCGTGCCGCCCGCCCCTGGATGGCCAGGTTGTCGGACTCGGTCCCGCCCCGGACGAAGTGGATCTCGGAGAAGCGCGCACCCAGGGCGGCGGCGCACGTCGCCCTGGCCTCAGCCAGCGCCGCTGCGGCCTCCCGCCCCCAGCGGTGCAGGGAGGAGGGGTTCCCGAACACCCGGTCCAGGCACGGCTCCATGGCCGCGCGGACCTCCGCCCTGACGGGCGTGGTCGCGGCGTGGTCGAGGTAGATGGGGTGCATGTCCGGGGCGGCCGGTTTTCCGGGGTGGGGACGAGAGGGTAACTTGACGCGCCCTCCGGCACCCCCTGTTACCGCCTCCCGCCCCGCGGGGTCCCGCCATGAGCCCAGCTCCGCCGCCCTTTCCCCTGGGGAGAGCCCGCCGCTTCCTCGCCACGGTCCACGGCACCGTCTTCGCGGGACGGGATCAGCTCCTCGCCCTCATCGTGGTGGGCGACCGGCTCCGCCTCGTGGCGGACCCCCCGGGGCACGGCTCTCCGGGGGTCTGGGTGCACCTGGCGTCGGGGGACCCGGTCGGCCACCTCCCGCCCGAGATCGCGCATTGGCTCTGGCCCTGGCTCGGGGCGGGGGGGTGCGCCGAGGCGACGGCGGTCCACGTGGGGGGCGAGGACGAGCCCTCCTGGCGCCGGGTCGTGCTCGAGGTGGTCTGCCCCGACTAGAAGCTGGAGACCTTAAGTTCGCCCAGGGTATCCACTTCCATGGCCTCGTCCACGCGGAACGGCTCCCCGTAGGCCGCCCTGATGCGGGACCCGTAGGCGGCGCACTGCGCCCGGATCTGCTCCGCCAGCGGGCGTTCTCCGCCGGGGAACACCTCGCCGGCCTGCGTCTTCCCGTCGAACTGAGACGCATACGCCTCCACGGCGCGGAGCTTCGCGTCCATGTGCGCGGTGATGTCCACGACGAAGGAGGGCGGGTCCGCGTCCTCCCGGAATGCTGTGGCGTACACGAGTTTCAGCGGGCGGAAGGGCTCTCCAGGGGCGTCGAGCTTCCGCAGGGCGGACAGGAAGCAGGCGTCGCGTACCAGCTCGGAGGCGATGCGGTGGTCCCGGTGCCGCCCCACCTTCCAGTGGGTCACCACGACCCGGGGCCGGAGCTCCCTGAGGAGCGTCACCACCGCCGTCCTGGTGCACTCGTCGTTATAGAGGCGGGAGTCGGGGAGACCGGCCGAGCGCCGCACGGCTAGCCCCAGG
>JBFYZE010000096.1:0-2625 GCA_041309665.1 Gemmatimonadales bacterium
GTCATCCGCGCTGCATCCAGGGAGGCGCCGAGTCCCTTGCGCGACGCCTCGGGAGTTGGTAGTGTCACTGTGACAGTACTATCCTCCTGACACTATCGCCATGAACGCCGAGCGTCATCTCCCGCTTCACCCCGAGGTATTCCGCATCCTGCTGGTACTCCGACGAGAGGCCCTCCACGGGTACGCCATCGTGAAGGAGCTGGAGCGGGACCCGGGGCGCCCCGGGTCGGTCCTGCCGGCCAACCTGTACCGCCGCATCCGGACGTTGACCGAGGCGGGGCTCATCGAAGAGGTGGCCGCGCCCGAAGGAGCGATGGGGAACGAGCGGCGCCACTACTATCGCGTCACCTCCGAAGGCGAGGCGGTGGCTCGTGCCGAGGCGTTCCGGCTCGAGGCGTTGGTGGCGGAAGCGCGGGGCGTGTTGAGCTGAGGTCCTCGTGCGCGCCCCCGCCTGGTACCGATCCCTCCTCCGTCTCTTCCCGGGTCGGTTCCGCAGGGCGTACGGGGCCGAGATCGCGCAGCTCTTCGGCGAGCGCTGGGCGGAGGCGCCGGGACCCGAGGCGCGGGCCCGCCTGGCGATGGAAGGAGCATGGGACGTGGTCTCGGGCGCAGTCGCCGAGTGGACCGCGACGGCCCGGGACGGGGTGCACGGGTTGAGAGGAGGGGGCGGCATGGACGGGTGGACGCAGGATGTCCGGTTCGGACTGCGGTCGCTGGCGCGGCGTCCAGGCTTCGCGTCCGCCGCGATCCTCACGTTGGCACTCGGGATCGGAGCCAACGTGGCCATCTTCAGCGTCGTGCACGCGGTCCTGCTGCGACCCCTCCCCTATCCCGACCCCGACCGCATCGTGGTGATGTGGGAGAACAACACCCGCGACGGGTCGCGGGGCCGAAACGTGGATCATCCCGACGTGCGTGCCTGGCAGGCGACCCTCCCCGAGCTGACGGTGGCCGGCTACGCCGGCAACCGCCCCACCCTCACCGGGCTGGGTGACCCCGAAGTCATCTACACGGCCAGGGTCACCGACGGCCTGCTCGCCGTGTTCGGGCTGGAGCCGTCGCTCGGCCGCGATCTCACCGCCGACGACGACGTGCCCGACGGCCCCCGGGTGCTCGTGATCTCCCATGCGTTCTGGCGCTCCCGGCTGGGCGGCGACCCGAATGTCCTGGGACGCACGCTGACCCTCAGCGGCGAGCCCTGGGACATCGTGGGCGTGGCCCCCGATGGCTTTGACTTCCCCGGCGGAGCCATGCTGTGGCAGGCCATGCGCCACCAAGAAGAAGGGTGCGGCCACGGATGTCGAATGATGAACGCGGTGGGCCGGGTCGAAGCCGGAACGTCCCGACAGCAACTCCAGGAGCGGCTGGACGCCGTCACCGCCGGCCTCGCCAGGGACTTCCCCGACGCGCACCGGGACTCCAGGACCACCTTCGAGCCCCTCCTGGACACCCAGGTGGCCAGCGTGAAGACGGCGCTCTGGGTGCTCCTCGGCTCGGTGGTCATGGTGCTTCTCATCGCCTGTGCCAACGTGGCCAACCTCCTGCTGGTACGGTCATCGGAGCGCATGGGGGAGGTGGCGCTGCGCCAGGCGCTGGGAGCCCCACGCGGCCGCCTGGTGCGTCAGCTCCTGACCGAGAGCCTGCTCCTCTCCCTGGCGGGCGGCGCCGTCGGACTGGCGGTGGCGCAGTGGGGCGTCATCATGCTTCTCCGCGGGGCGCCTGCGTCCATGCCGCGCCTCGACGGCGTGGGCCTGAACGGGGTCGTGCTCGTCTTCGCCCTCGGCGTGGTCCTGGCCGTGACGCTCCTCTTCGGCCTGGTCCCCGCCCTGCGTCTGGCTGGGCAGCCTCTCACCGACCTCATGGGCGGCGGCCGTCGAACCAGCGGGGGTAGGCGGGCAGGTCTGTCGCGCTCCCTTCTCCTCTCGGGTGAGGTGGCCCTCTCCCTCATGCTCCTCCTCGGCGCCGGCCTCCTCTTCGGAACCCTGCGCCAGATCCGCGCCACGGATCTGGGGTTCGATGCGGAGCGGGTGGAGCGCTTCCGGATCTCGCTTCCCGAGAGCCGGTACGACGTGCACGCCAGCCTGGCGTTCCTCGACGAGCTGGAGCAGCGCCTCACGGCGCTCCCCGAGGTGGACATCGCCGGAAGCGCCTTCGGTGCGCCGTTGGGGAGCGGCAACATGAGCACCGGGGCGGAGCTCCTCGACCGCGACCCCGTGGACCCCGCCGACCGCCCGGACATCGTGGTCCGCCCCGCCAGCCCGGGGTATCTCGGCGCCATGGGGATCCCCCTGATCCGGGGGCGCTGGATCGAGGGCACGGACCGTCACGACAGCGAGCCCGTGGCCGTCATCAACCGGGCCGCAGCGGATCGGCTCTATCCCGGAGCGGATCCTCTCGGGAAGCAGATCCTCCTCCACATCAGCTGGGGGTTCGACGACACACCTGCCCGCACCATCGTCGGGATCGTGGGCGACACGCGCTCGCGTAATGTCACCGAGCCGGATCAGCCGACAGCCTACGTCTCCAACGCCCAGCTCGGCGTCGAGAACGTGTACATGACCATGCGTCTCGCGCGCGGCGCGCCCACCGCGCTCCCCGCGGCCCGGGCCATCCTCGCTTCCATGG
>JBFYZE010000097.1:0-5718 GCA_041309665.1 Gemmatimonadales bacterium
CTGGACCGGGACCGGCCGATCCACCCCCAGGCGCTCCCGGTACGCCTCCACGACCCCGGGGTCCACGACCCGGCCGGACCCCAGGAGAGCCGCCTCGGGCCCCCCGGGGGCCGCCTGGATCACCCCGAACAGCACCACGGTGATCCCCAGCAGGAGCGGGACCATCTGGGCCATTCGGCGCAGGATGTAGGTGGTCAAGGAATCGGCCGGCTCCGGGTGGGCCGTGCCCCGGCGCCGGTCGGCCCCGGGGCACGGAGGCTCGCCGGAAGACTACGGCTTGACATCCGCCCGGGAAACCCGCATTACGTGTGTTCAACAGGTGGCGGACGCGTTGCTTCCGGGCGACTCCTCCGCCGGCCGTCCGGCTCTGCCCCCTCCCGCGAGTCCTGGATCGGCGCCTCGGCCTTGCTCATAGACGTCAAATCGAGCTTTCTGCCACGACCGGCCGGGTCGTCTGCGTCACGTTCGTCCCTCCGGTTGGGGCAGGATCAATCCCAAGCGGAGGAATGATCATCATGTCACTTTCCTTGTCGGCTCCAGGCCGCCGCATCAGGGGGTGGGCAGGCAGCGTACTCGCCGTCGCCCTCATGGCTCTGGCTCTTTGGGCGAGTCCCAGTGCAGCCCAGCAGGCCACCGGATCCATCACGGGGGAGATCCACTCCCGGTCCGGGGCACCCCTCTCCGAGGTCCAGGTCTTCATCGTCGGCACGCAGATGGGGGGCCTGACCGCGGGCAACGGCCGCTACGTCATCCGCAGTGTGCCCGCCGGCACCCACCAGGTGCGGGCCATGCGCATCGGCTACGAGACCGTCACCCAGTCGGTGACCGTCGCCGCCGGGCAGGCGGCCGCGGCCAACTTCCAGCTCGCCGAGCAGGCTCTGGGCCTGGACGAGATCGTCGTCACCGGCACCGCCGGCGCCGCGCGCCGGCGCGAGGTGGGCAACTCCATCGTGCAGATCCAGACCACGATGGCACCCCCGACGACGAACGTGGACCAGATGCTCCAGGCCCAGTCGCCCGGGCTCCTGGTGTCCGCCGCCGGCGGGTCGTCGGGCTCCGGCGCCCAGATCCGCCTGCGTGGCGCGGTCTCGGTAGCGCAGAGCAACCAGCCCATCATCTATATCGACGGCGTGCGTGTCCGCAGCGAACCGTACAGCCGCAACATCTCGCCCACCGAGGGCGCCGGGCGCGGCGGCAACGTCACCGCGTCCCCGCTGTCGGACATCAACCCCGCCGACATCGAGCGCATCGAGATCATCAAGGGGGCCGCCGCCTCCACGCTGTACGGCACCGACGCTGCGGCGGGCGTGATCCAGATCTTCACCAAGCGCGGCACCACCGGCACGCAGCGCTGGAACCTGCAGATCGACCAGGGCTTCAACCGACTGCTGCCCTTCGCGCCCGACGTGGACGTGCGTCCTATACCCGACCCGCTCCCCGAGGGGCCCAGGGGCACGTACTCGTACAAGTACCTGAACATGCAGCCCTACCTGCGGCAGATCGACGTCCCGGGGCTGGGGTCGTTCCAGGGCGCCTACCGGCAGAAGTACTCGCTGAGCGTCACGGGCGGCGGCCAGTTCCTCCAGTACTTCATCTCGGCGAACTCGGAGGACAACCTGGGCGTGCTGCCGCAGGACCAGGAGAAGAAGGCGGGCTTCCGCGGCAACTTCACGTTCACGCCCTTCAACGCCCTCACCGTCCAGACCAACGCGGCGTACAACCGCACCGACATCCAGAACACGGCGGCAGGGAACAACGCCCAGGGCCTCCCGCTGAACGCGTTCCGCCGCGAGCGGAACTACTTCCAGGAGGGTAATGCCGACTCCATCATGATGCTCATCGTGACTCCCCAGGAGATCACGACGCGCATCGACCGCTTCGTCCTCGGCTCCACCGCGAGCTACGATCCGGGCGGCGCCTTCAACACCAAGCTCACCTTCGGCTACGACCAGGCGCTGCAGGACAACCGCCACCTCCGCCCCTACGGCTTCCGCCAGCAGCCCACCGGCAAGCTCTACACCTCCGCCGGGAGCTACACCACCCTCACCGCCGACCTGGTGGCCAGCTACCGCCTCGGCTTCGGCGAGGGGAGGTCGTTGATGCTGTCCGGGGGCGGGCAGAGCATCACCAGCGACGTGCGCGAAGTCGAGGCCGAGGGCACCGATTTCGCCGGTCCCGGCGATCCCGACGTGGACGCCGGCGCGAACCGCCTGTCGTGGGAGCGCCGCGTCCGCTACGTCACGGCCGGCTTCTTCGGCCAGGCGCTCTTCAACCTGAATGACAAGTACTTCATCACCCTCGGCATGCGCGTGGACGGCAACTCGGCGTTCGGCGAGTCGCTGGGTCTCACGAGCTACCCGAAGGTCTCGGCGTCGTACGTGATCTCCGACGAGGACTTCTGGAACGAGTCGTTCGGCTCGCTGAAGCTCCGCGCCGCGTACGGCCAGTCGGGCCGGGCCCCCGGCACCTTCGACGCCGTGCGCACCTGGACCGCCGTCGGGTACAACGGCCAGCCCACCTACCGCCCGGAGAACCTGGGGAACCCGGCGCTGGGCCCCGAGCGCACCGGCGAGACCGAGTTCGGCTTCGACTGGGCGGGCTTCGACAACCGCCTCACGGCCGACTTCACCTGGTACCACCGCAAGACCACGGACGCCCTCTTCGGCGTGCGCTACCCGCCCTCGGAGGGCTTCGCGACGTCGCAGCAGGAGAACGTGGGCACGCTGAAGAACCACGGCTTCGAGCTGAACCTGCGCGGCACGGCCTACGACGGCGAGAGCTGGGGCGTGGACCTGGGCGCGACGCTCTACACCAACCACTCCAAGGTCGTCTCCCTGGGCGGCGCGGCGCCGTTCTCCGGCGGCGGTTCGTGGATCGAGGAGGGGTACCCGGTGACGCTCACGCGGGGCGTCATCGTCGTGAACCCCGAGTCCAAGTCGGATCCGCGCTACTTCTGCGATTCGAGCGAGGGTCAGGCGGCCCAGGCGGCGGGCAATGCGTGCATCCTGGTCGACGAGCCCCTGGGCCCCCAGGCCCCCACGCACGTGTTCGGCGGCAACGTCACCGTCCGCATGCCCAGGGGGATCGAGCTGTCGGCCCGGGGCGAGTATCAGGGCGGGCACTACATCTACGACGGCCCCACCAACGAGGGCGTGAACCGGAACATCCGGTGGCCCACGTGCGCCGAGTACTACAAGCTCACGGACGCCGGCCAGGGCGCCGACGCACCCGCGCAGATGCGCTACAACTGCGACAGCCGGTTCTACCGGCGCGGCACCATGACGTACCCGGCCGACTTCTTCAAGCTGCGCGACGTGACGGTGCGCGTCCCCCTCGGCACGCTGGTGCCCCGCAGCCAGAGCACGTCGCTGACCGTCTCGGCGCAGAACTTCTACCGGTGGCGGAACAAGGACTTCCCCATCTTCGACCCGGAGATGGTGAGCAACACCGGGTACGGCGCCGCGGTGCCCCAGATCACGGAGCACATCCCGCCGCCCGCGTCCTTCGTCGCATCCATCCGGGTGGTGTTCTGATGGCCGCCGCGCACAAAGGAGATACGAGCATGCTTACCAGAGCGATGCGGCTCGGCTCGGCGGTCCTCCTGGTCGCCGCCGCCGGAGCCTGTGACTTCGAAGTTACCAACCCCGGGCCCACCGACGACAAGTTCCTGGACAGGCCCCAGGCCCACCAGGCCATCGCCAACGGGGCAGCCTACTACCTGTTCGATGCGGTGAACGAGTTGACCTATACCACCTCGGCCGTGACCCGCGAGCTCTTCCCCGCGGGGTCCACGTCGTCGTTCGGGATCGCCCAGCGCCAGCAGACGGGACTCCTGGAGTACGACGAAGAGCACGTCGGCTCCCCTTGGGTAAGCGCCCAGCGCGCCCGCTACGTCGGGGAGAGCGGGTTCGCGCGCATGGCCGAGACGAACCCCGCGGGCACGAACAACTACAAGCCCGCCGTGGAGGCGGCGCTGTACGCCGCCTACGCCCTCCGGGTCCTGGGAGAGAACCACTGCGAGGTCGCCTTCGACGGAGGGGGCATCGTCCCCCGCGACAGCGCCTTCGCCCGGGCCGAGGTGTGGTTCACCAAGACCATCGACGCCGCAGGCTCCACCGCGTCCCTGGCCACGCAGAAGACGGCGGCGTACGCCGGGCGGGCGTCGGTTCGGGTGTTCCGGGGGAACTGGGCGGGAGCGCTGGCCGACGCCGCGCTGGTTCCCACCACGTTCACGTTCTACGCCCGGTTCGACGCGACGCAGCAGGGGTTCTACAACCGGACCTACTTCGCCGGCGCCAACCAGCCGTACAAGGCGGTGACGACGTGGAACACAAAGTACCAGGACTACTACACCCAGACCAAGGACCCGCGGGTGCCCTGGGTGGACAGGAAGACGACCGGCGACGCCGCCGTCCTCATGGTGGGCAACATCCGCGTGCCGTTCTACGAGCAGCAGAAGTACCCCTTGCGTGAGTCGGGCATCATGCTCTCGTCGGGGCGTGAGATGCGCCTCATCGAGGCGGAGAAGCTCCTGAACGACGGGAACTACACCGCCGCCATGGCGATCCTGAACGCCCGCCGCGCCGCGCTGAACCCGGCGCAGCCCGCCCTGAACCCCGCCAACCTCACCGAGGCGTGGACCCTGTTCAAGGCGGAGCGCGGCATCGAGCTGTGGCTCGAGGGGCGCCGCCTGGGCGACCTGTGGCGCTGGAAGAAGAACAACACGCCGGGCGCGCTCCACGAGCTGGAGACAGCGGGGGCCGCGAAGTCGTATCTGGTCGCGGGTCAGACGCTGGCCTACCCCATCTACAAGTTCGAGCGGGAGGCCAACGAGAACATCGACAACGTGCCGGCCACGGTGTCCTGCCCCGCCAACAAGTAGCGGCGGCAGTTCTCGGGCAACACGGCCCCGCCCGGTCCGCCGGGCGGGGCCGTCGTGCGTCCGGGGATGACGCTCAGCGCCCGCCGAGGGGAATGGAGAACCTCAGGAGAGGGATCCGGCGGGCTTCGGGCGCGTCGGGGGGCCTCTCGCTATCGCTCCCCCATCCTGTTGCGTTCCCGACGATGAAAGCGGCCACCAGCGCGGCTCCTCCCCCCACGACGAGACCCGTCCTCACGTTGTCGAGCCTCTTCCTCTCCACGTCCAGGATCCCGGTGAGGGGAACCGTAACACGCTGCACCAGGAACTGGGTGCCCCGCTCGCGGTCGCTGGGGGACACGGTGGCCTCGATCATGAGCTGGTCGTCGGAGCGCTCCAGGTACGTCCCCTCCATGGAGCGGGGGTCGGCCAGGCGCAGGTCGGCGTAGCGCATGGCTTCCTGCGCGCTCAGGCGCAGCCGCACCGCCTCCCCCGGGACCAGCTCCTGGGGGGAGGAGGGGAGGTAGGCGTAACAGCCCGACGCCGCGAGGGCGGCCGCGAGGGTGACGAAGCGGGTGGCGCGCATGGACGATCTCCCTGCCGGCGGTGGATCTGGCTCGGTAGAAGGGCGCAAGGTAAGAGCAGCCCGCCGCCGCCGGAAGGTCCCTTCGTGCGCCGCCGACCCGCCCGGGCGTCCCTGCGGGCGGGGCCGGCGGGCCCTACATTCCCGGCCCACCACCACCACGGGAGGCGTCGGACGTGAGGGACCGGGGCGGGAGCTTCTCCATCCAGGACGTGCTCGCGGGCGCCAGCGTGGCGCTCGTGCTCATCCCCCAGTCGGTGGCGTACGCCGAGCTGGC
>JBFYZE010000098.1:0-3458 GCA_041309665.1 Gemmatimonadales bacterium
AATGTTGCCGCTCTCCAGTAAACGTAGATTTCTGGACACACAGCCGGCACGGACCTGACGGGGGCGGTCCCCGCTGAGCGATCACGCCTTCGTCCGCCGCGCCTGCTGTGTCGCCTCCGCCTCCCGCCGCCGGTAGCTCTCCCCGGTGAGGGTGAGGATCTCCGCATGGTGCGTGAGCCGGTCGAGCATGGCGGTCACGCAGGCCGCGTTCGGGAAGACGGTCCCCCAGTCCTTGAACGCCAGGTTGGTGGTCACGAGGAGCGACCCGCGCTCGTAGCGGCGGTTGATGACTTGGAACAAGAGATCGGCGGCCCGGTTGTCGTAGGTCAGATACCCCAGCTCATCGATGACCACCAGGCGGGGCTTGACGTAGGCTCGCAGCCGCCGCTCCAGCGCCCGACTGGTCTCCTGCCCCCCGAGGTCCAGGAGCAGATCGGCCGCCGTCACGAAGCGGACGCTGGTGCCCTGGAGCACGGCCTGGTGGGCCACGTTCTTCGCGAGCATGGTCTTCCCGAGTCCCTGCGCCGCCGCCAGGATGACGTTCTCGGTGCGGGCCAGGAACGCGAGCGTGAGCACCCGCTCCACCGCCGCCCGATCCACGCGCTTCGGCCAGGCCCAGTCGAAGTCGGCCATGGGCTTGAAGGTCCCCAGGCGGGCCCGGACGAGTCGACGCTCCAGGCTCCGCTGGGCGCGGTCCTGCTGCTCGGTGCGGACCAGTTCCTCCAGGACCTGCACGGGACTCCAGCGGTGCCGGGTCGCCCGCGCAAGCAGGTCGGCCAGTTCGCCGGCGGTGCGCCGGAGGCCGAGGGTCTGGAGGCCGTCAGCCAGCGTCGGAGGGGTCGGGATCGGGATCGATGAGGGCATCGTAGCTCTCCAGGGCATGCGAGGAGACGTCCAGGTCCCGGACGCGGGGATCGGCGGGGAGGACCACCGGGACCGGCGGCAGCTGGCGGAGGGTGCGCCGGCGCTGCTCCAGGAAGTACGCGACGGAGCCGGCCCCGCAGGCGTCGCGGTCGAGCGCCACGGTGACGGCGGCGGTGAGTTCCGCCGCCCCGTAGTCATCCAAGAGGTGGTGGAGCCGGGTCACATGCGGGCCGAGGGCCTCCCCGCGCCCGGCCAGCCGCTCGAATAGCGTGGCCACGGCGGGGACGGCCTGCCGCAGGCGATCCCGGCGGGTGAGCCCGGCCGCTTGCCGCTTGGCGGCGACGAGCCCCGCGAGGTGCGCCGGGGCCTCCATCGTCTCCTCGGCGTCATAGCTCCGGCGATGGGCGGCCACTTCCGTGGTGCCGTGCAGGACCCGGACGGTCTCGGCCTCGGCGACGAGGGTGAGGGGCACGCGGACCAGGGTGTGCGGGATCGAGTACCAGTTCCGGTCGAACCGGAGGTATGGGGACTTCCCCGAGGTCACGCCCCGCACCAGGGCGGTCGGGAACGGATGGGTGGGTAAGGGCAGCAGCCGTCCCTGCTCCTCGACCAGCGCCTCCGCCACGGTCCGCGTGGGATCCCCCGGGACCCGCCGGGCGTGCGCCACGGTGTCCCGCCACTGGGCGAACTGGGTGTTCAGGTCGGCCACGTCGCGGAAGGTCCGGGCCGCGAAGAACGCGTCGCGCAGGTAGCGGATGGCCCGTTCCACGCGCCCCTTCTCCCAGGCCGCCGCTACCGCGCAGGGCCGGGGGACGCAATGGTAGTGGCCGCAGAGCTCGAGCAGGCGCGGGTGGAACCGGATCGCGTCGCCCTGCCGCTCCAGCACCGCGCTTTTCAGGTTATCCAGGAGCAGGACGCGCGGAACCCCTCCGAGCACCTGGAACGCCTCGACGTGCCCCCGCAGGAAGCTCTCCAGGGTCTGGTCGAGGGTGAAGACGGCGTGCAGGGCCCGGGACCAGCTCAGGACCAGGACGAAGGCCGAGAGACGCCGGGTCGCGCGGCCGATCCGGATGCTCCCGAAGCTGCCCCAATCGACTTGACCCTGTTCGCCGATCAGAAGGTTCAGTCGCAGGTAGGCGTCGGCGACAGGGCCCGGGCGGAGTGTCCGGACCGTGCGCCGCAGCTGCACGACCGAGCCGGGGTATCCCCGCGCCTTCACCATCTCGAACAGCCGGGTGGCGCGGAGCCGGGGGTACTGCTGGAGCGTCGCCTGGAGGAACGCCCGGTAGGGGTCCACCAGGCTCGGCCGGACGACGGCCGGCCGGGCGAAGCGGGCCGTCTCGAGCGCCCGGCGGACGGTGTCGGGATGCACGCCGAGTTGCGTGACGATGGTCCCCACCCGCCAGTGCTCGGCGAAGAAGAGCCGGCGGATCTCGACGACCTGCGCGGCGGGGATCATCGGGCCCCCCGCCCGCCGGGCTCAGGGCCCCAGCCGGATCCAGGGTCCACCCCGGCCGCCGCGCGGGGCGTGGGCCTCGGCCCAGCGGAGGAAGGGGCCCCGGCGCCCACAGCAGGCGCAGCGGGGCCGACGATCGGGAGCAGGTTCGGACGAGGGAAGCGCATCGGACCCTCCAGGCTCGCCGTCGTCGAGGCCCGTCATGGGCGTCGGGGGCGGGCACGCCGGGAGGGTGCCACAGGGCGGTGGGGTGGGGGAAGTCTGATGCGTCACGCCAGCGCGATACCGGGCCCGGTGGGCCCGTTGCCGATCGCGGTGATCGAGGCGGCCTTCCGGACTCTGCTGGTGGCGACGCCCAGCCGCGCGGAGACTGCGGGCGCGACCTTCCCGGCGACACGGGAGGCTACAGTACACGTGGCCCCGATCACACGCTGGACAGAGGAAGAAGGGCCCCCGACAGAGTCGGCAAGCCCGCATCAGGAGGATCTCCATGGCCCCGTGGGCCCGGAGAGGGTGGGTCGGCAGTAGACACGGCCGCGGGAGTGTGCGACAACGTGGGGAAGCCGCTCACGCCTCCCGTGGGGTGGGTGCGCCCGAGGGTCCGGAGGTTCCAGCTCCGGGCCCTCACCTTCTCCCCTCCAGGGTCGCGGCACCCTACCCGAAAACTGGCTGGCCTACCACGCTTTGTTCGGCGTTATGTCCAGATTAATGCGGATTCAGGTGAGCGCCAACACTCTTCGACCAACGGCGTCGTATATTCACATTCCTAAATACATGATATATGTTTTATAAAGTATTGTTTTTGCGAAGTATAAGATATCTTAAACACCACATTTCAATGCCATCGTTGGAAATGAAAGTTATTGCGGGAGGTGTTTTTCGACGGGCGCGTGGAAGAAGGACTCCACCATCTCGCTCTCCTGGGAATCGAACTCGGGCAGGCGGCCGTCGTGGATGCGCCCCTTCGCCGGGGCTTCCTCTCGATGGAATGTGTCCAGAACCCTCATGATGAAGATGCTCAGACAGACCACAATGGGCAAACCAAAGATGCCACCGAACAAAACATACTGCATGTTCCTGTCCTCCGGTCCTCCGCCGTGCGTTTGCTGCGGCTATCGCGACTGAAACTGCGTCGGGC
>JBFYZE010000099.1:0-6390 GCA_041309665.1 Gemmatimonadales bacterium
CCGGCTGGAGATCCAGTCGCTGGCCGCGCGCCAGGACTCGCTCTTCTCCGAGCTGCGCCGGGAGACCGCGTCCACCCAGGACACGCTCCGCGGCGCCACGACGCAGCTCTTCGACTTCCGCGGCGACATCGCGCGGCAGCTCGCGGCCATGAACGAGAGCCTCACCCGTCTCGAGGCCCTCACCGGAGAGAACCAGCGCGGGATCTCCGGCGTGCGCGACCAGCTGGCGAACCTGCGCCGCACCCAGTCCGGCCAGGGCGTCTCAGAGGGCGCTCCGGGCGCGGGGGTGCAGGAGGCAGCGCCGGGGGCCGGCGACGCGGAGAGCATCTACAACGCGGCGGTGGCGCAGTTCAACCGGGGCTCCCTGGCCACCGCCCGCACGGCCTTCCAGCAGTTCCTGCAGGCGTTCCCCAGCCACCGGCTGGCGCCGGACGCCCACTTCTACCTCGCGGACATGCTGGTGCAGACGGACCGCATCGAAGATGCGCTGGACGCCTTCCAGGAGATCCCCGAGCTCTTCCCGACGGCGTCCAAGGTCCCCGACGCCATGTACCGGTCGGCGCTCCTTCAGATCGAGCTGGGGCGCAATGCCGACGCGCGGGCCACGCTGGAGCGGGTGGTGAACACCTACCCGGGCTCGGGTGTGGCCACGCTGGCCCGGGACAAGATCCGCGAGATCCGGTAGGGAGGCGCCATGCGCTGCCCCGACTGCGACGCCAAGGACAACCGGGTGGTGGACACCCGGTCGAGCCGCGGTGGGCGGGCCGTGCGCCGGCGCCGCGAGTGCACCGTGTGCGGCGCGCGCTTCACCACGTACGAGTACGTGGAGGAGCGCCCCATCCAGGTGCTGAAGCGGTCGGGGAGCGTGGAGGACTTCGACCGCACCAAGCTCCTGAACTCCGTGCGCACGGCGTCCGCCAAGCGGCCCGTGTCCGCGTCGTCCATGGAGACGCTCGTGGACGAGATCGAGGACGCGGTGTCGCGCTACGCGGGCCTGGAGGTCCCCAGCGTGAAGCTGGGGGAGCTGGTCATGGAGCGCCTTCGCCAGCTCGACCGCGTGGCCTACGTGCGCTTCGCGTCGGTGTACCGGAACTTCCAGGATGCGGGCGAGTTCCAGGAGCTCGTGGACGAGATGACGGAGCGCCAGGAGCGGGAGGCCCTCCTGCGCATCCAGGAGGAGTTCCCCTTCTGACCGCCGCCTCGCCTGTCCGGACGAGCCAGGAGCCCCGCACGTGACCCGCCACCGCAACCCGCGCGGCGAGATGCCCTTCCTCGACCACCTCGAGGAGCTGCGCTGGCGCATCTTCTGGTCCCTGCTCGCCGTCGCCGTGGGCACCGCCATCGGCTTCGCGCTCGTCTACTACTTCCACGTCCTCGAGATCCTCGTGGAGCCGGTGCGGGCGGCGAGGGGCGAGGCGGACTTCCGCCTGGTCTACCTGTCTCCGGCGGACCCGTTCTTCATCACGCTGAAGCTGGCGATCCTGGTGGGGATCATCCTCGCCTTTCCGGTGGTCCTCTACCAACTGTGGGCGTTCCTCTCCCCCGCGCTGGAGAAGGACGAGAAGCGGGCCATGATCCCGGCGCTCTACCTGGGCCTGCTGCTCTTCATGGCGGGTGTGGCCATGGCGTATTTCGCGGCGCTCCCGGTCACGCTGCAGTTCTTCAAGGCCTTCGAGGGGCCCTCCCTCCAGGAGCAGCTGGAGGTGGGGAAGACCCTGGCGTTCGTCACCAAGCTCCTGTTGGCGTTCGGCGTGGTCTTCGAGCTCCCCGTGGTCATCATGGTGCTCACCGCCATGGGGCTCGTCACTCCCGAGTTCCTTCGCGCCAAGCGTCGGCACGCTGCGGTGGGGATGGCGGTCGTGGCCAGCCTCATGACGCCCGGGGACGTGATCACGCTCACGGTCATGATGATGGTCCCGCTCCTGCTCCTGTACGAGCTGTCCATCATCCTGTCCGGGGGGATCGCACGGCGCCGGCGCGAGCGCCAGGAGCGCGAGCGCCGGGAGCAGGAGCGCCCGCAGGCGAGCTCGAGCCCTCCCGACGGGACGGTGGAGGCCGGATGACGAGCGTCTTCCCCGCCCGCCGATGGCTGGCGGCCGCATTCTGCCTGCTCGTGGCGCCCGGGGCGCTGCAGGCCCAGGAGCAGGCGGTACCGGCGCGCGCGGCGCAGCAGCTCACGCCCCAGCAGCGTGCCGACTCCTTGCGCCTGGCCGAGGCCGACTCGGCGCGGGCGCGCATCCTGGAGCGGCTGAAGCGCCTGGGGAGGGCCCCCGGCGCCGACAGCCTGCTCTTCGTCCAGGACTCGCTGGCCATGGCCGAGGCTACCGGGAACCGGGGTGCCTCCGCCGGGCCGGACTCGACGCTCGCCGAGCTCCTGGGCATGAAGGGGTACACCCTCACGGAGTACGAGGGGGGGCGGGCGGACTTCGAAGCCGGGGACCGCGTCCTCGTCCTGCAAGCCATGGAGGGGAGCAAGGCCCGGGTCAACCGGGAGGGGATGAACGTGGAGGCCGACTCGTCCATCACCTTCGACGAGTCCACGGGCCGGGTGCGCACCGCGGGAGCCACCACCTTCACGCCCGCCGAGGGGAACCCGACGCAGACCACCGGGCTGATCTACGACCTGGAGGGCGGGCGGGGCTCGGCGTTCAACGCCAAGACCACGTACGACCAGGGCGGAGCGAAGTGGATCATCAGCGGCGACATGCCTCTGGCCTCCGCCGACTCGTCGTTCATGTCCCACTCCACCTTCACGTCGTGCGACGAGGTCGTGCCGCATTACCACTTCGAGGCGGACGAGATCAAGATCGTGGGACAGAACGTCCTCATCGCGCGCCCGGTGCGCCTCTACTTCGCGGACGTGCCCGTGGCGTGGTTCCCGTTCATCGCGCAGAGCCTGTCCCGGGGTCGCGCCAGCGGCCTGCTCACGCCCCGCTTCAGCGTGAACGACATCGTGCGCAACTCCACCGGGTACCGCCGGCGCCTCAGCAACCTCGGGTTCTACTGGGCGATGAGCGACTACTCGGACGCCATCCTGGCCCTGGACTGGTTCAGCGACAACTTCATCTCCGTCACCAGCTCACTGAGCTACAAGTTCAACCGCCAGTTCCTGGACGGGAACCTGAACCTGCGCCGCTACTGGCGCCGTGACGGCTCCACCGAGTTCGCCCTGGACACCTACCACTCCTGGGCGTTCGACGAGCGCACCCAGTTCCGGGTGTCGGCCAGGTACGCGAAGGCCGACCTGATCCGGGAGTACTCCTTCAACCCCGCCGAGGTCACCCAGTCCATCGACTCGGAGGGGGGCGTCAACCGGCGCTTCGGGTGGGGCTCGCTCTCACTGTCGGCGAACCGGCGAGCGTACCTGTCCGACGATCGCGTCGAGTGGACGCTCCCCACGGCCAACCTGTCGCTGTCGAGCATGACCCTCTTCCCGGCGCCGCAGAACCGTGCCAAGGCCTGGAACAACATGACGGTGGGAGGAAGCGCCTCCCTGTCGCGCCGCACGGTGGACAAGTTGCAGGCCGACACGTTCAACGCCTCCAGGGTGGACACGGAAGCGCAGGACGCCTCGGTGCGGGCCACCCTGAGCATGGGGAACCTGTCGCTCTCGCAGTCCCTGGAGCTGAACGCCAACACCACGCTCGGGGTGCCCGAGGCCTACCTCGTCCTGGGAGACTCGGCGGGGGCGACCCAGCTGTTGACGGGCGCGCCGGCGCGCTCCATCACCGACCAGAACCTGCGGTGGAGCCTGTCGCTCGGGTACATGCAGCAGCTCGTGGGCTCCACCACCCTCACCCCCAGCGTGTCGCTGTCGGGGAACAGCTTCCAGTCGGACACCTCCGCGCTGGCCTCGAGCTTCGTGGGCGCGCCCTCGCGGGTGTCCGTGGGCGCGAGCCTGAAGACGGACCTGTACGGGTTCTTCCCCGGCTTCGGGTCGTACACGGCCGTCCGCCACAAGATCTCGCCGTCGCTGTCGTGGAACTGGAGCCCGGAGGTCGAGCCGACGGAGCTGCAGAGGACCGTGTTCCAGTCACGGGCCCTCCAGCCCACCAACGGGCTCTCGCTGACCTTCAACCAGACGTTCGAGGCCAAGAAGGAGGCTGCGGACTCGGCGACGGCGCAGAGGGCGGACGAAGCCGGGTCCGCCGGAGGCCAGGGCGCGTCGAGCGGCGGAGATGCCGCCTCGGCGCCGCGCGCCGAGATCGTCCAACTCCTTGGCCTGCGCACCAGCGTGATCCAGTACGACTTCGTGGAGGCCGACTCCGTGGGGAGCTTCCTGCTGGGCTTCAGCACGACCCGGCTCACCAACGAGATCTCCTCCGACTTCCTGCAGGGGCTGTCCGTGTCCATGGACCACGACCTCTTCGAGGACGTGCGCCACGCCGACGGGGCCGTGGACCGGGCCTTCAAGCCCCACCTGGCCAGCGTGAATTTCTCGTTCGCACTGGGCTCGAACTCGGGGATATTCCGCTGGCTCGGCCTCGCGGGGGACGAGACGGCCGTCGCGGAGGAGCCGGAGGAGGCGGAGCCGGCCCCGGCCACGGGCGTGGACGAGGCGTCGATCATCCCCGGGGTCGAGGCGGTGCCCCGCGGTCCCCAGCGCCAGGGCCGAGCCGATGGCGCGCGCGGAGGCGGCGGGTGGACCGCCAACCTGTCATACGCGCTGCAGCGGCCGCGGGGCGACGAGGCGACCACCAGCCAGATGCTCAACGGCACGGTGACGCTTCACCCCACTCCCCAGTGGGACGTCAACTGGAGGACATCCTACGACCTCCAGCGCCGGGCGTTCAACGACCATACCATCCGCCTGAGCCGCGACCTGCACCGGTGGCAGGCCAATTTCGACTTCCTGCAGACCGCCACGGGGAACTGGCAGTTCCGCTTCGAGGTCTCCCTCATGGACAACCGGGACCTGAAGTTCGACTACCAGCAGCGGAACCTGGACGCTGGCCGCCGGGGCGACCCGAACCGGTACTAGCGCCGTGCCGGCCTCACGGCCGCCAGCCCTCCGTGTCCCTCCCACCCCCGCGAATGTCACCCCCAGGGGACATCCCGTCGGCCGTCCTGCTTCGTAAAGCTCTGTCCTGCAAGGATTTGTGGATGCGGTACGCCTCGTGCATTCCTCCTGGGGCGGGACGGGCATGCCGGTGCGGGCGCGCCGGCCACAACGGATCGGGGAGGGTACCATGAGACGCGCGGTGGTGGGAACGCTGGTGGCCGTCCTGGCCATGGCCGGGTGCGAGAGCGAGATCCTCGTCCCTCTGGACGAGCCCGCGGCTCCCGAGAACGTGGAGGCCTGGTACTACGCCGGCACGGTGTACGTGACCTGGGAGCTCGGAGCGGGCTGGGACGAGGACTCGTTCCGGGTGTACTCCAGGCGGGTGACGGACCCGGACTGGTTCCTCATCGCCGAGGTGTCGAGCTGCGCCGACGGCGCGTGCGGTTACGAGGACCGCAACGTCGTGGCGGGCCGGACCTACGAGTACTACGTGGCCGCGGTGGACCCGGACTCGGGGGTGGAGACGGCATCCGACTACACGGTGGAGGTGGAGGTGCCGCAGCCGGTGCCGCCGCCGGTCCCCACGGGGACGGGCGTGGTGGCCCTCGACAACGCCACCTTCGTGCGGTGGTCGCCCAATGCACGCTCCGCCACAGACTTCTCGTTCTATCGCGTGTACCTGGATGAGGGGGGTGGGGACGAGTACCTGCTGGGCGAGACGGACTCCGAGGGCTTCCTGGATCTCCTCGCCGCCAACGGCACCACCTACCGCTACTTCGTCACGGCGGTGGACGACCAGGGGCACGAGAGCGCTGCCAGCGCCGTGGCCTCGGGCACGCCGCGCCCCGACTACACGGGGGAGTGGATCTACGACTTCACCGACGTGCCGGCGTCCTCCGGGTTCCGTTTCCAGCCGAACGAGGACACGAACCCGGTGGTCTCCGGGAGCTCGGCCAGCCGTCACTTCCGCCTGGAGGTGGACGACGCCGGGTGGTGGCTCGTCCCCGGCCCCCAGACCGAGGTCTACCCGGAGGGCTTCGAGACCACCGCGCTACGGTGCGGCCCTGCCGCCGACGCGGGATGCGCCGACGTGGATCGGGCCCCGATCTCGGGGTACGTCACCCGGGACGTGGGGCTTGCCCCGCAGTCCAGCTATGTGCTGCGGGTGCGCGGGGACGACGGGCTCGTGCACTACGGGGTGATCCGGGTGGTGCTCCTCGGGTTCGACCAGGATGACCGTGCGCTCATGATCTTCGATTGGGCGTATCAGCTGCAGGCCAACAACCTGGCGCTGGTTTCGCGGTAGGGTCGTTGGCCGGAGCCGGGCGCCGGGTCGCTCGAGCACACCGGGCCGGGAACGTTGGTGGTCGGGGGGCCGCCCTTCGGGC
>JBFYZE010000100.1:0-3169 GCA_041309665.1 Gemmatimonadales bacterium
CCCCCTTCTCCACCGTGTAGCCGGGCGGGACCTGGGTGGCGGCGATGACGCGCTCGTGGAAGAGGTCGCCGAGCTTCTGGGGCCCGCGGAACTCGTAGGCCACGGTGCGCTCGTACTGCTGGTTCTCCCGGCGGATGCGCGCCAGGATCTCCCGGGGCTCGACGGTCACCACCTCGCCGAGGCGGATGCGCTGGCCGCCGGGGGTGTCCACGAGCGTCTCCGTGAGCGCGAGGACGTCCATGTCCTCGTTGGCCTCGAGCTTGACCTGGTACTGCACCTCCTCGCCGCCGAGCTTCAGGTACCCGAGGCGTGCGTTGCCCCCCACGGCCGCCGCCAGCCGGCTCACGAGCCCCTCGACGGTCATGGCGTGGCGGGCCAGGCGGTCGCGGTGGATGGTCACCACGTACTCCGAGGCCTTGTCCCGTGTGAAGCGCCGCGAGGAGGCGTTGGTGTCCACCTCCTGGATGCGGGGCAGGCGCGTCAGGCGCGTGCCGATGTCCTCGGCGATGTCGCGCACCCGCTCGTAGTTGTACCCCAGCACGGAGATGGCGTAGTTGGGCGGGCTGCTCCCACCCCCGTAGAACGAGGGGCCGTACCCGTACACCCGCACCTCGGCGCCGGTGAACGAGTGGGAGTAGGCGAACATCTGCTCCTTGATGGCCACCGGGACCTGGGTGTTCTCCAGGGAATCGGGGAAGGTGATCTCCATGAACGCCCGGTCTTCGTACACGGTGGCCGTGACCTGCTCCACCTCGGGCATGTCCGCGAGCTTGTCCTCGAAGAACCCCACCAGCTGGTCGGTGCGGTCCAGGTCGGAGCCCCTGGGGAGCGTCACGTAGACGCTGATGTACGTGCGCTCTCCGAAGCCGCCGCCGAAGACCGTCCAGGTGGTCACGTAGCTGTGGAAGAGGAAGTACGACCCTCCGAAGATCGCCGCGGTGACGAGGATCGCCGTCCACGGGTGGCGGAGGTTGAACCCCACCACGTCGGCGTAGAAGCGGGCGTACAAGGGCCTGCGCGCCGAAGCGCCCGGGGCGGCCCGGGTGGCCCATCCCCCGCCGGCGCGGAGCACGCGCGCCGCCAGCGCCGGGATGAAGGTGAACGACACGAAGAGCGAAGCCACCTGGGTGAGCACCACCACCAGCGCCAGCGGCACGTAGAAGACGCGGAGCTCGCCCTGGAGGTAGACGAAGGGCACGAACACGATGAGCGTGGTGGCCGCGGAGGCCAGAACCGCCATCACCACCTGCCGGGCCCCCTCCTCGGCGGCGCGCACCGGCGCCTCGCCACCCTGCCAGCGTCGGTACGTGTTCTCCAGCACCACGATGGCGTTGTCCACGACGAGGCCGAACCCCATGGCGAGCCCCATGAGGGTCAGCAGGTTCAGCGAGATCCCGCCGAAGTACACGAAGTTCAGCGCGATCAGCACGCTGAACCCGATGGTCGTGAACAGGAGCGCGGCCGAGCGGAAGGAGCCCAGGAAGAGGAGGAGCACCACGAAGATCACGCCCAGGCTGAAGAGCGCGCGCGTCCTCAGGTCGGTGAGCTGCTCGCGGATGTCCTCGCTCTCGTCGTAATCCAGGATGAACCGCGCCCCGAACGGGCTCAGCCGCTCCACCTGCGCCAAGCGCTCCTTGACCGCGTCGGCGACGCGCACCGTGTTGGCGCCGATCTGCTTGGTGACCACGAACGTCACCGCCGGGCGGCCGTCGATGCGGTTGAACGAACGCGCCTCCTCGTAGGTGTCGTGCACCGTGGCGATGTCCGAGACGCGCACGGGCGTGCCGCCGGCCGACGAGATGACCGCACTCCGCACGTCCTCGGCGCTCCCGGGACGGTTCACGATGGTGACGGTCCGCTCCTTGTCGCCCTCCCGCACCACCCCCGCCTCGCGCACCAGGTCGAGCTCCTGGATGCGGCGGCGCACCGTCCACGGATCGAGCCCGAGGGCGGCGATCTTCTGCTCGTCCAGCGACACCTCGAGGCGGCGCCTGCGCCCCCCGAACACCCGCACCACCCCTACGCCCTCCGCCTGGGAGAGCGCGGGCACCACGATGTCGTCAACGTGGCGCCTGAGCGCCTCCAGCGTGTAGGGGCCGGTGAAGGTGTAGCGCAGGAAGGGACCGCTCTGATCCTGGAACTCCTCCGGCACGTACTGCTCCACGACCACCCGGTCGGCGCCCGCGGGAAGCTCGTCCTCCAACGCCGAGATCCGCTCCGAGAGGTCCAGGCGGGCGAACTCCATGTCGGTGCCGCGCTGGAACTCGACCTGGACGTTGGCAGTCCCGGTCCCGTTCTCCTCGTAGGACTCGGAGACGATCCTCTCCACCCCCTGCACCTGCTGGATGGCCGACTCCAGGGGGGAGGTGAGGAACGCCTCCACGGTCTCCGGGGACGCGCCGCGCCAGGTCCCGGTGAGGGTGAGGCGCGGGAGCCGGGTGTCGGGGAGGAGCTCGATGGGGATCCCCGTCCACGCCCGGATCCCCAGGAAGGAGACGGCGGCGTACGTCATGGCCACCGCCACCGGGCGGCGGATGCTCAGGCGGATCACGTCAGTCCCCGGCCTCGGCGGCGGATCCACCCAGCGCGGAGCGGGCGCGCTCGGCGACGCCCTCCATGGTCTGGTAGACCACCGGGACCACGACCAGCGTGAGCGCGGTGGCCACGGTGAGCCCGCCGATCACCGTGATGGCCATGGGGGAGCGAAGCTCCGCGCCCTGGCCGAACCCCAGGGCCATGGGGAGGAGCCCCAGGACCGTCGTGACCGTGGTCATGACGATGGGGCGGAGGCGCACCCGCCCCGCCTCCAGGATGGAGTCGCGCACCGACATCCCCCGGCGCCGGCACTGGACCATGAAGTCCACCTTCACCACGGCGTCGTTGTCCACGATCCCGACCAGGATCACCAGGCCGATGAGGCTCATGGTGTTGATGCCGTTCCCGGTAAGCCATAGCGAGATGAGCGCTCCCACCAGCGCCAGCGGCACCGACATGAGGATCGTGAGCGGGTGGATGAACGACTCGAACTCCGCCGCCAGGATCATGTACACGAGGAGGATGGCCAGCTCGAACGCGAAAGCCAGGTCGCGGAACGAGCGGCGCATCTCCTCGTTCTCGCCCCCCACGACCCAGCGCAGCTCGCGGGAGACGGAGATCGGAAGAGCACACG
>JBFYZE010000101.1:0-8974 GCA_041309665.1 Gemmatimonadales bacterium
CCTGCGGCTTCCGGGGCTCCCTTCACGTCCGCTCCCACGCCGGCCCCCGCCGGGTTCCGCACGGTGGAGACGGTGGAGGAAGTGGCGGAGTTGGCGGCTCTCCTCTCGCGGGCCGGGCGCACCGCCGTGGTGGCGGAGACCTCCGACGCGGACCCCCTTCGCGGGGAGCTCGTGGGAGTGGCGCTGGGCTCGGAGCCGGAGCGGCTCTGGTACATCCCGTTCGGGCACCGGACTGCGTTCACCCTCACCTTCGAGGGCGAGGGCGTCGGCGCCGGGGAGGCGCGTAACCTGCCGGCTCTGGGCAGCCCGGCCATGGCACCGCTCCGAGCCGTCCTGGAAGACGCCAACGTGGCGAAGGTGGGGCACGACCTGAAGCGTGCGGCGCTGGCCCTCTCCCGCGCCGGCGTCACACTCCGGGGCGAGGTGTTCGACGCCATGGTGGCCAGTTATGTGCTGGACCCGGGGAGGCGGGGGCACGGGCTGGACGTGCTGGCGGTGGAGTTCCTGGGGCGGCCCGCCACCGGGCTGGACCAGGTGGTGGGGAGCGGGCGCGCGCGCGTGGGGCTCGACGAGGTGCCGGTGGAGCGCGCCGGGGACTGGTTCTGCGAGCGCGCCGCGATGGCTCTCCTGCTGGAGCGCCGCCTCACGCCGGAGATGGGGCGGGAGGGGCTGGCCGGACTCGACGCCACGCTCGAGATGCCGCTCCTGCGGGTGCTCACGCGCATGGAGCTCGCGGGGATCGCCATCGACGCCGACTTCTTCGCGGCCATGCGCTCGCGCCTGAAGCGGGAGCTGGACCTCGTGCAGCAGGAGATCTTCAAGGTGGCGGGCACCGAGTTCAACCTGAACTCGACGCCTCAGCTCAGGCAGATCCTATTCGAACGGCTCGGCCTCCCGGTCCTCAAGAAGACGAAGACGGGCGCGTCCACCGACGCGTCCGTGCTCGAGGAGCTGGCCGCCGACGGGCACGAAGTGCCCCGGCTCCTCCTGGAGTACCGGGAGATGGAGAAGCTCCGCAGCACGTACGTGGACGCGCTCCCGCAGCTCGTGAACCCCCACACCAAACGCATCCACACCTCGTTCAACCAGACCGTGGCGGCCACCGGGCGACTCTCGTCCAGCAACCCCAACCTCCAGAACATCCCCATCCGGAACCCACTGGGCAGGGAGATCCGCAAGGGATTCGTGGCCGCGCCCGGGATGGTGTTCCTGGGCGTGGACTACTCCCAGATCGAGTTGCGCATCCTGGCCCACTTCTCCGGCGACGAGGCCTTCGTCACCGCCTTCACGCACGGCGTGGACGTCCACCGGCAGACCGCCTCGGTGATCTTCGGCCTCCCCGTGGAGGCGGTCACCCCCGCCATGCGGGCGCAGGCCAAGACGGTGAACTTCGCCACGCTGTACGGGCAGGGCTCCTTCTCCCTGGCCGCGCAGCTCGGCATCTCCCGGGACGAGGCGCGCCGCTTCATCGAGACGTACTTCGAGCGCTTCGCGGGCGTGCGCCGCTACCTCGACGAGCAGGTGGAGAAGGCGCGGGAGGTGGGATACGTGGAGACGCTGCTCGGGCGCAGGCGCTTCGTGCCCGAGCTCCAGTCGAAGAACTGGAACATCCGCCAGTTCGGCGAGCGCATCGCGCAGAACACTCCCATCCAGGGTACCGCCGCCGACCTCATGAAGAAGGCCATGATCGACGTGCAGGGCGCGCTGGACCAGGCGGAGAGCGGTGCCCGGATCCTGCTCCAGGTGCACGACGAGCTCCTGCTCGAGGTGCCGGAGGGCGAGGTGGACGCCACCCGCGACCTGGTGGTGTTCTGGATGGAGGGCGCCGTGCATCTGAACGTGCCGCTGGTGGCCGAATCGGGCGTCGGCGCCAACTGGTACGAGTGCAAGGGCTGAAGTCGGCCGCTTCCGCCATCCGCTCGCCCCGGAGCCCCGCCCATCCTTCCTCCCGAAAGCCGGCGGGAGCGAGGGCGCTCCCGTCCGCCCACACCAAGAACGGGAGGGAGGATCCGATGAGCCGCACCGTGAACAAAGTGACCCTGGTGGGAAACGTGGGGCGCGACCCCGACATCCAGCAGACCAAGAACGGGACGAAGGTGGCGCACCTGTCGCTGGCCACGAACCGGCGCGTGGGTGCGGGAACCGACGCGCAGGAGCGCACCGACTGGCACCGCATCACCCTGTGGAACCGGTTGGCCCAGTTCGCCGAGGACCATATCCGCACCGGGGACCGGATCTACATCGAGGGGCGCCTGGAGTACGACTCCTACGAGCGCGACGGGATCGTCATCCCCACGGCCGACGTCAACGTGCGCGAGGTGGTCATGCTCTCGTCCCGGGCCGGCGCGGACGACGCGGACCTGGAGGAGGCGGCCTAGCGGAGAGTTCCGCGCATCGGCGGGCTGGTCGCCCCGCCGGCGGGCGGGGGTGGCTCCGCGGGGCCGCCTCCGCCCGAACCGCCGGGCTCACGCCGAGCGCCAGCCGCTCGCGCGGGTGGTGGCTACAGCCAGGGGTGGAAGCGCGAGTCCACCGAGAACATCACCTCCCAGCGGCCGTCGCGAAGGCCACGGGCCACGTCCAGGCGCAGCACGTCCCATCCCAGGGATAGGCCCGCGCCCACGGAGGCGCGCACGCCGTCGGAGTCGGTGGCGGCCCAGGCGGCGGGGAGGGTGGCGCCGGCCAGCTGGGTGGCGCCGAGGGTGGTGAAGGCTCGGATTCCCACCCACGGAGGACGGAGGGGGTGGGTTGCCTCGAGGCGCGTCATCCAGAAGCGGCGGCCCACGAAGGAGCGGTAGTCGTAGCCCGGGAGCGTCCCCTGGCCGCCCAGGAGGAAGAGCATCTGGGGTGGGGTGCGCCACGTGGCCGCGCCTGCGGCCAGGTCGGCGCGGAGCTTCCACTCGCGCCCGGGCCCGTCGCGCCGCCACCCGCCCAGCGCCAGGAGGGAGCCGAAGGACCGGTCGCCGAGGCGCCCCACCGTCCCCGCCACGCTCCCCTGGCCGGAGCCGGGAAGGGGGAAGGGGACGCGTCCCTCCACCGAGCCCAGGATCCCCTCGGCCACGGGCCGCACGTCGCGGCGGTCGCCGGAAAGCACCCGCTCGGCGGAGGCGTGCCGCTCCCACCCGAGGGCGAGCTCGGGCCCCACGCCGGGGAGGGCACCGCGGAAGGTCAGGCGCGCACCTCGGGCGAAGTACGGGTCGAGGAAGTCCTCGCCCCCGAGGGCGGCGCCCAGGCTCCCGAGGACCGGTGCGTTCCCCGGCAGGGTGCCGAGGTCCCGGAGCGCGTCCCAGGAGATGTCGAGGACGGGGACCACCCGGTCGGGCGGCGTGGTGGCGGAGAGGGAGAACGAGGGCCGCTCCCGCCCCACCGCGTACCCGGCGGAGAGCCGGAGGAGGGCGTCCGCCTGGGGGCGCAGGTGGATCCCTCCCCCCACGAAGAGGCCCTCCGCCCGGTTGTAGCGCAGCGCGTCGGAGAACGAGCGGAGGTGGAGGCGATAGGGGGAGAGCCCGGTGAGGGTGCGGCCGGTGAGGATCTGGCGGGCCTGGGCGCGGATCTCCTCGAGGGATGGCGTGGGGGCCAGCCCTTCCTGCTCCAGGTCGTCGAAGAGCCCGCGCTCGAAGGGGAACGCCTCCCGCTGCTCTCTCGGGAGGGCGACCACGCCCCTCGGCGAAGTGAAGGCCATCGAAGGAAGCTCTTCGTTGAATTCGTAGCCGCCGATCTCCCAGCGCCCCCGGATGATGCTGCCGGCGAGGAAGTCCAGCTCCGGGATCTCCCGGCGGAGCTCCGCCTCCTGCCGGTAGGGGAGCCAGTGCCTTCCCAGCCAGAGGGAGTTGTCCAGCGAGATGCGGATATAATCCAGGTACGGGTCCACGTAGGACGCCGGCGTGAACGTGAAGCTCATCCGCACGATGGCCGCGGCGGCGCGGTCGAGGAACACCGACCCGAGGAAGCCGTCCCCGTCGGGGTTCTTCGGCCTGACGCGCACCTCGTAGACCCGGACCTCCTCGGCGCCCGCGCCGTAGCGCAGGGTGAGGGAGTCGGCCAGGAGGTAGTCGTAGACGGCCGGCCCCCCCGGGGCCATGGGGTGGAGGACCGCGTCCACCTCGTCTCCATCGCCCAGGCGGATCTGGTCGCCGTAGTCGTCCAGGACCACGATGAGGTGGTCCAGGTGGTAATGGATGTTGGTGGGGAGGACCTTCTGGTCGCGGAGGCCGACGATGCGCTGCTCGGTCTCGTTGGGGGCGCTCCAGAAGAGCTCCAGCGCGACCTGGTCCGCCTTCACGAGGGTGCGCTCGTCGGAGTCCGGGCGGTCGATGAAGAAGTAGACGTAGCCGCGGGCTTCACCCCGGTACGACCTGAACGCGGTGTCCACCAGCGTGGAGTGGCGCTCCAGGCGGGCGCGCCGCACCAACTCCAGGACCCTGGCGTCGTTCCACGCCTCGCGCTCCTGGGCAGGCGCGGGTGCGGTGCAGAGCCCCAGAGCGACCGCCGCGAGGGCGGCCGGAAGGGCGGCCAGGGCCGGGAAGCGGGCCTTCTGGAACCTGGGGAAAGTAGCGCGCACGGGTGGCCCCGGCGCCGTCAGTTCGCGGTCCAGAATCCCGAAAGAGACTCCCCGTGGGGGCTCTCTCGCAGCTTCTCGAAGGCCCGGTTTCGGATCTGGCGGATGCGCTCGCGGGTCACGCCCAGGAGGGAACCGATCTCCTCGAGGGTGCGCTCCTCGCCGTCGTCGAGTCCGTAGTACAGGTACAGGATCTTGCGCTCACGCTCGGTGAGGTAGGTCTCGAACATGTGCTCGAGGAAGTCGCGGCGGGCCATGGCCTCCACGTCCTCCTCGATGTCGCCGGTGTCGGCGCCGGCGAAGCGCTCGCCGAAGCTCGAGCTGTCCCGGTCGCTCCGGTCGATGGGGGCGTCGAGGCTGAGCTCGGACGCCGCCACCCGGCGCAGGGCCCGGATGGTGTCCAGGGGCTCGCCCATCTCGTCGGCGATCTCCTGGTCCGTGGGCGACCGCCCGAGCTGCTGGGTGAGCTGGGTGTCGGTGCGGGCGAGCCTGGCCAGGTTCGAGTTCTGGTTCAGGGGGATGCGCACCGAGCGGGTCTGCTCGGCCAGCGCCTGCAGGACGGTCTGGCGGATCCACCAGACCGCGTACGAGATGAACTTCACGCCTTTGTCGGGATCGAACTTCTTGACCGCCTTCAGAAGTCCCTCGTTCCCGATGCACACCAGCTCCGCCAGACCCAGTCCACGACCCTGGTACTTCTTCACGTAGGAGATGACGAAGCGGAGGTTGGCGGTCACCAGCCGCTCGGCGGCCTCCTTGTCCCCCAGGCGCGCGCGACGCGCCAACTCCCGCTCTTCACGGGGATCCTGGATCAGGGGGTACTTCTCGACGTCCTGCAGGTACTGGTCGAAGGAGTCCAGGCCACGGGAGGATGAAAACATCCGTTTGCTCTTATCCTCGACGTTTGTGTGACGACCCGATCCTGCCCAAGCCGGCGAAAAACAAGGGGCCCTCGGGGGAGGGACCCTGGGTCGAAAACGGTCGAACCGGATGGCTCTCAGCGTGTGAGCCAAGTTATAAAAGCCTGTTTCCAGGGTAAAGGTTCTCACCCGGACTCAGGCGACCAGGAACTCGGCCCTGAGGCTCTCGCGGCCCGGTCCGTCCAGGCGGAAGTAGAGGTTGGGGGACCCGGGCCCACCCATCTCCACGCGCCGGAAGAAGGCGCTCTCCGCCACGCCCACGGCCGCCAGGGTGCCCAGGTCCACCCGGGACACGTGGGCCCGGCGCCGGAAGACGAACAGGGGGGTGTCCCCCCGCACCACCACCCACCCGACGGCGAAGCGGGGGGCTCCCGGGAGGCGGTGGCCCCCCGCCGGCGTGCCCCGGAGCCCGCCTCCGGGCGCCATGATGTCCCCCTTCAGGGCACCCCGGACCCACCAGGGGAAGTCCTCCGGATCGCTCCAGCGCGGCTGTCCCAGGGTCAGCCATACCTTGGCCCACACCAACTCGACGGCGAACGCGAACGCCCGCACCTGGGACCCCACGACCCGCCCCGACGCCAGGCTGACGGCCAGCGCGGCCGTCAGGGCCACACCGGGGAAGTCCAGGAGGAGGACGACGGTGCCCAGCACGGCGGCGTCCTCGAGGAGCGCCACCAGGAACCGGTTGGGGACGCGCCTGGAGTCCAGCCAGAAGAGGACGCCCCCGCCGGTGCGGGTAGCGTGGGCGGCCGATGCCAGCGCGGCGGCGAGGAGGGCCCCCGGGATGACCACCGGGAGGGGCTGCCCATCCAGGAGGAGGAGCGCGAGCAGAGCGCCGGCCACGGGACGGATGATGGCGTGGGAGGCGTTCCAGAAGAGGGCGGCGGACGGGACCAGCTCGGCCAGGAGCTCGAGGAGGTAGAAGGCCCCGACCATCACGAGGACGCCGGGGGACTTGAGGTACCCCAGCGCGCCCGGGAGCGCATCCCACCAGTGCAGCGCCGGCGCGGCGCCGAGGAAGAGGAGGGTGAGGTAGAGGTCCACGCCCGAGGCCAGCGCCAGGGGCACGAGGGCCAGGACCTCCGGGGGGATCGGGAGAGGGCTCATCGGCTCCGGGCGCCGCGGCCCGCTGCGTCAACAGCGGAGCGGCGGAGGTTGTCCTTTGGCAGGCGAGGGGAAGGGCGGTACACTGACGGGCTGGCGACGAAGCAGGGTAGACGGGCGCTCGCGGCAGAGCAAGCGGAGGGCGGCACGTGGGACCGGGAGCGAAAGCGAGGGCAGGCACGAGGCGGGTGCGCGCGGGCGGCGGCGTGGTGGCCCTGGTCCTTCTGGCGGCGGCGCCGGCGGGCGCCCAGCAGCGCGACACGCTGCGCCCAGACACCATGGTCTTCCGCATCCCGGAGATCCGGGTGCTCGCCCGCAGGCCCGTGACCACGGTGGGGGGCGCGAGCGCCATCGAGGTCACGGTGGACTCGCTCACCCTCCCGCCGGCGCCCACCGTGGAGGAGGTCCTCCGAGCACTTCCGGGGGTCCACGTCCGCACCAACTCCAGGGGCGAGGCCGAGATCTCGGTCCGGGGCTCCGAGTCGCGCCAGGTCGCGGTTCTCGTGGACGGCGTCCCCATCACCCTGGGGTGGGACGCCCGCACCGACGTGTCCGTCCTCCCGGCAGCCGCGCCCCATGAGGTGAACCTCGTGCGGGGGCTCTCCTCCATCCTCCACGGGCCCAACGTCCTCGGGGGCGTGGTGGAGATGAGCGTCGCGCGCGGCTTCACCTTCCCGCACGAGCCCACGGCCCAGGTCACCGCGGGGTTCGACGGGACCGGCGGATACGGCACCACGGCCTCCGCGTCCGTCCCCACCCTGACGGGTGGGGGGCAGCTCCTCTTCCGTGCGGGGGTGGGGTTCCGCGACTCCCCCGGCGCTCCGCTCGCGTCGGGCGTGGCGGAACCGGTGCCCACCGAGGACGAACTGCGCCTCAACACCGACACCCGGAGCGTGGACGGGTTCCTGGCCCTGCGCTACGTCCGCGACGCCGGAGGGTGGCTCACGTTCTCCGCGACCTCCTTCCAGGCGGAGCGGGGGATCGCGGGGGAGCTGGACGTCGAGACCCCGCGGCTCTGGCGCTATCCGCACATCGGCCGGACCATCGCGGTCGCCTCGGCGGGGACCGGGGACCGGACCACGCCCTTCGGGCGGGGCGACATGGAGCTGAGCGTGGGCCTCGACCGGGGGCGGACGGAGATCACGTCCTACACCGACCGGGCCTACGACGTGACCGACGGCACGGAGAACGGGGATGCCCGCACCACCACCGTGCGCCTCCTGGCCGATCACAACCTGGGTCGTGTCGGGGACCTGCGCATGGCAATCACCTGGGCCGACATCCGGCAGGACATGGACGTCAGCGGGGTGGAGAGCGCGTATCGGCAGCGCCTCTCCAGCTACGGCCTGGAGTCGGCGTGGCGCGTGGTGGAGCGCCCGGAAGGGCCGGTGCGGGCGTTCCGCGTCAGCATAGGCGGTGCCCTGGACCGGGGCGACACCCCGGAGACGGGGGGCCTTCCCTCCCTGGGGTCCATGAGCGACTGGGGCGCCAGGCTGGGCATGACCGCGCTCCTCGGAGCGAGGGGACGGACGCTCCTCCATGCGGGCGTGAGCAGGCGAGGGCGCTTCCCGGCGCTGCGGGAGACGTACGCCGAGTCGCTGAACCGCTTCGAGCCCAACCCGGAGCTGCGCCCGGAGCGGCTGGTGGCCTACGAGGGGGGGGTGACGACGCGCCTCGGGCAGGGCGAGCTCCAGGTCGTGGGGTTCCACCACGAGCTCTCCGGCGCCATCCGACGCATCACCCTGCCGAACAAGAAGCGGAAGAGGGTGAACTCGGACGAGCTCACGAGCACGGGCGTGGAGCTCCTCTTCTCCCAGGTCGCGGGCCCGCTGGAGTACGGGGGCGACTTCACGCTCCAGTCGGTGGAGCTCGAGGACCCGGCCAACCCGGTGTCCCGCGAGCCCGAGAACCTCCCCGACGCCAGCGGCGGCGCGTACCTGCGCCTGCCCCTCCTCGCCGGGATCACCGCCACCACGGAAGCACGCTTCATCGGGTCCCAGTTCTGCCAGCACCCGGACAGCGGCGCCGACGTGGAGCTCGGAGGCGGGACGCTGCTCCGGGCCGACGTGGGCCGGTCCTGGTCGGTGGGAGGCTCCCGGAGCGGGGTGTTCTCGAGGCTGGAGGCCAGCGTCGCCGTGGACAACGTGGCGGACAAGCTGCTCTACGATCAGTGTGGGCTCCCACGGCCGGGACGACTCCTCCGCCTGCAGCTCCGCCTGTTCTGAGCTCCGGCCGCTCTGAGCTCCGGCCGCTCTGAGCTCCGGCCGTTCCCCGAGGGCCCGGCGGGCGCCTCGGGCGCGGCCCGGCAAGCGTCCTGGCGCGACGCGGGGGTTTGACACGCACCGGCGGTGCGGACATCCTCCGTGGTCTGAAAACCCGCCCGCCCGCGAGCAGA
>JBFYZE010000102.1:0-6039 GCA_041309665.1 Gemmatimonadales bacterium
CGCGGCGCCCTGGGCGCCGCCACGGAGCACCGGCCCCGCCGCCCGGAAGGGCGGCGGGGCCTCTTCGTGGACGGGCCCCGCACCACCCCCGACTGGGCCGGGCCTTTTCCCCACACTCCCCGCGCGTTTGTCCCTACTGACCGCGCCAGGGGCGTGGTTATGCTCAATGCAGGGAAGGAGAGCGTCCGTGCACGAGATGAGCCTCGCCTTGGAGGTCTGCCGCATCGCGGAGGAGCGCGTCGGGTCCGACGACCTGCACCTGCTTCGCGAGGTGGGACTCCGCGTGGGACTGGACTCGGGCGTGGAGCCCGAGAGCCTCGAGTTCTGGCTCGAGACCCTGCTCTCCAGCCCTCCCTTCGGTGCCGCCCGCGTCGTGCTCGACGTGGGCGCCGGCGACGATCTGCGCGTGACCTACCTGGAGGTGGAGGATGGCGATCCGCCGCATTGAGGTGCGGGAGCGGGTGATGGAGAAGAACGACGAGCTGGCGGCCGACATCCGCCAGCGCCTCCAGGCCCACGGGCTCGCGTCGTTCAACCTGGTCTCCTCGCCCGGGTCTGGTAAGACCCTCCTCCTGGAGCGCACGCTGCAGGAGATGGGCTCCGAGCTCCGCATGGCCGTGGTCACGGGTGACGTGCAGACCCAGAACGACGCCGACAGGCTCGCCCGGTGGACCGACCGCCTGGTCCACGCCGTGGTGACCGGAGGCGCCTGCCACCTGGACGCCCGGCAGGTGAGCGCCGCGCTCGAGGATCTGGCCCTGGACGACCTGGACCTCCTCTTCGTGGAGAACGTGGGCAACCTCGTGTGCCCCGCCAGCTGGGACCTGGGCGAGACCGCCAAGGTGGTGGTCTTCTCCGTCACCGAGGGGGAGGACAAGCCCCTCAAGTATCCCAAGATGTTCCGCATGGCGCGCTACGCGGTGCTGAACAAGGTGGACCTCCTCCCCTACGTGCCCTTCGACCTGGACCTGGCCGTGGACTACGCCCGGCAGGTCAACCCGGAGCTCACCTTCTTCTTCACGTCCGCCCTCACCGGCGAGGGGATGGACCCCTGGTACGACTTCCTCCGGGCCCAAGCCCGTTCTAAGGCGCGCCCCGGAGCGTGACCCCCACGAGCCCCGCCCCCGCGCCCTCGCCCCCGGAGGCCCCCCGGGCCCTCGAGCTCCGGATCCGCGGCGTGGTCCAGGGCGTCGGCTTCCGGCCCTTCGTGCACCGTCTCGCCCTCCGCCACGGCGTGCGCGGGTGGGTGAAGAACGAGGCCGGCTCGGTGCACATCCTGGCCGAGGGTGAGGAGGCGGCGCTCCAGGACTTCGTGCGGGGGCTCTCCTCCGACGCGCCGCCGCTCGCGCGCATCGACGAGATGGAGGTGACCGCCGCGGCCTGGACGGGGGCGGACGCCTTCCAGGTGGTGCGGAGCGACCTGGCCCCCCGGGGACGCCTCCCGGTGTCGCCGGACGTGGCGCTCTGCGCGGCGTGCGCCGCCGAGCTCCACGACCCCTCCGACCGGCGCTTCCGGTATCCGTTCATCACCTGCACCGACTGCGGACCCCGCTTCACGGTCATCGAGGCGATGCCGTACGACCGGGAGAGGAGCACCATGTCGGCGTTCACCCAGTGCCCGGAGTGCCTCCGGGAGTACCGGGACCCCGCCGACCGGCGCTACCACTCCCAGACCAACTCGTGCCCTGCGTGCGGACCCCGGGTGTGGCTGGAGGCGGAGGGCGGAGTGACGCACCAGGGCGACACGGCCATCCGCGCCGCCGGCGAGCTCCTGGCCGGGGGGAGCGTCGTGGCGGTGCGCGGCCTCGGGGGGTTCCACCTGGCGTGCGACGCCACCGACGACAGGGCCGTGCGTCGCCTGCGCTCCCGGAAGCACCGCGAGGCGAAGCCCCTGGCCATCATGGTGAGCGGCCTGGACGAGGCCCGCGCACTGGCCTCGGTGTCCGACGGGGAGGCGGTGCTCCTCGCGTCCCGCGAGCGGCCCATCGTGTTGCTGGAGCGGAGGGCCGGAGCCCCGCTGGCGCCCTCGCTCGCCCCTGGCCTCGGCAGCGTGGGCATCATGCTGGGGTACACGCCCCTCCACCTCCTCCTCCTGGAGGAGGTCGGGCGCCCCCTGGTCATGACCAGCGGGAACCAGAGCGACGAGCCCATCGCCACCGGGGTGGAGGAGGCGCGTGCGCGCCTGGGCGGGATCGCCGACGCCTTCCTCCTCCACGACCGGGAGATCGTGGCGCGCTACGACGACTCGCTGGTGCGGACGTCCCCCCGGGGGACCGTCTTCCTGCGCCGGGCGCGGGGGTACGCCCCGCTCCCCGTTCCGCTCCCCGTGCCGGCGCAGCGACCGTTCCTCGCCGTGGGACCCCACCTCAAGAACACGCTCACGCTGGCCCAGGGCGACAGCGCCTGGATCAGCCAGCACGTGGGGGACCTGGAGAACCTGGAGACGCTCGAGCACTGGCACGCGGTGCTCCACCGCTTCCGGACGCTCTTCCGCCTGGATCCCGAGGCCGTGGTGCGGGACCTCCACCCCGGATACCTCTCCACCCGGCTGGCGCAGGACTCGGGGCTGGCGGAGCTCCCTCCGGTGCAGCACCACCACGCCCATATCGCCGCGGTGCAGGGCGAGCACGGGGTACACGACGAGGTGCTCGGCCTCGCCTTCGACGGCATCGGGTGGGGGGAGGACGAACGGGTCTGGGGGGCGGAGTTCCTCCGCTCCGGCCTCACCGGGTTCCGCCGCCTGGGCAGGTTGCGCTACGCGCCGCTCCCCGGCGGGGATGCGGCGGCCCGCGCCCCCTGGCGCACCGCGCTGGGGTACCTCTCCCTCGCCCCGGAAGCGGAGCCGGCCTTCGCCGAGGCCTTCCGCGGCGTGTCCCCCGACGCCCTGGAGACCGCCCGGCTGCAGATCCGGCGCCGCGTCAACGCGCCGGAGGCGTCGTCGCTGGGCCGCCTCTTCGACGCCGCCGCCGCCGTCCTCGGCGTCCGCAGCGTCGCGGCTTTCGAGGGCCAGGCTCCCATGGAGCTGGAGGCGCTGGCCGGGACGGCGAGGGGCACAATCCTCCCGTTCCCGGCGGCGGAGGGGTCGGACGGCGTCTGGGTCCTGGACCCGCTCCCCCTCCTGGAGGCGCTGGGCTCGGCCAGGGCTGGGGGTGGGGACGTGGCGGAGCTGGCCGCGTCCTTCCACGACAGCGTCGCCGAAGCCTCCGCGGCGCTGGCGGTCCGGCTCTGCGGTGCCCAGGGGCTGGCCACGGTGGCCGTGGGAGGGGGATGTTTCCTGAACGCCCGCCTCCTGGCGGGCGTGGCGGACCGGCTGGAGCGCGCCGGCCTGCGCGTCCTGGTGCCCCGGGTGCTGGGGCCCAACGACGGTGCGGTGAGCTACGGGCAGGCCGTGGTGGCCTCGGCCCGAATGGACATGTAGGGGCCCGGCGGGCCGGGAGGAGCGGAGCATCATGTGCCTTGGGATCCCGGGGCGGATCGTGGAAGTGCGGCGGGACGCCGGGCTCCCCATGGGGGTCGTGGACTTCGGCGGCGTGCGCCGGGACGCGTGCCTCGCGTACGTGGCCGACGAGGTGGACGTGGGCGACTACGTCATCGTCCACGTGGGGTTCGCCCTCTCCAAGGTGGACGAGGAGGAGGCCCACCGGACGCTCGACATCCTCCGGCAGATGGGCGAGCTCGAGGAACTGGCGTGAAGTACCTGGCCGAGTACAGGGACCCGAAGCTGGCGCGGGCCCTGGTGGAGAGGATCCGCCGCACGGCGACGCGGCGGTGGACGCTCATGGAGGTGTGCGGGGGCCAGACGCACACCATCGTCAAGCAGGGGATCAACGACGTGCTCTCCGAGCAGGTCGAGATGATCCACGGTCCCGGCTGCCCGGTGTGCGTCACACCCCTGGAGCAGATCGACCGGGCCCTGCACCTGGCGTCCCGCCCCGACGTGCTGTTCACCTCGTTCGGCGACATGCTCCGGGTGCCCGGGAGCGATTGCGACCTCCTGCGCGTCAAGGCCCGGGGCGGCGACGTGCGCGCAGTCTATTCGCCCCTGGATGCCCTGGAGCTGGCCCGCAGGAACCCCGACAAGGAGGTCGTCTTCTTCGCCGTGGGCTTCGAGACCACCGCGCCGGCCAACGCCATGGCCGTGTGGCGGGCCCGTGAGCTGGGCGTGAAGAACTTCAGCGTCCTGGTCTCCCACGTCACCGTGCCGCCGGCCATGGTGGCCATCCTGGAGGCGCCGGACAACCGGGTCCAGGCGTTCCTGGCCGCAGGACACGTGTGCGCGGTGATGGGGTGGACCGAGTACGAGCCCCTGGCCGAGCGCTACCGCGTCCCCATCGTCATCACCGGCTTCGAGCCCATGGACATCCTGGAGGGGATCTGGATGGCCGTGCGCCAGCTGGAGGAGGGGCGCCACGACGTGGAGAACCAGTATGTCCGCGCCGTGCGGCGCGAGGGCAACCAGGCCGCCCAGGACCTCATGGAGCGGGTCTTCCATGTGGTGGACCGCGGGTGGCGAGGGATCGGGGTGATTCCGTCCAGCGGGCTCGGACTCCGGCCCGAGTTCTCCGGGTACGACGCCGAGGTGAGGTTCTCCCTGGGCTTCATCCGCGCCGACGAGCCCGCCGCGTGCCGCGCCGGGGACGTGCTCCGGGGCCGCATCAAGCCCTCGGAGTGCGCCGCGTTCGGGACCGCGTGCACCCCCGAGTCACCTCTCGGTGCCCCCATGGTCTCCTCCGAAGGAGCGTGCGCCGCCTACCACAACTTCGCCCGCGTGGGGCGCGGCGCCCAGCGAGGAGCGTGACCATGTCGTCCCTGGCATCCGGCCCCGTGTGCCCCGTGCCCTCCGGCCAGCACGACCGCGTCCAGCTCGGCCACGGGTCCGGCGGCAAGATGAGCGCCCAGCTCCTGCGGGAGCACTTCCTGCCCCGCTTCGGGAACCCCTGGCTGGATCGGCTCGGCGACGGCGCCGTCGTCCCGGTGGAGGGTGCGGAGATCGCAATCTCCACGGACTCGTTCGTGGTGAGCCCGCTGGAGTTCCCCGGGGGGAACATCGGCCACCTCGCCGTCCATGGGACGCTCAACGATCTGGCCATGATGGGCGCCACGCCCCGCTGGCTCTCGGTGGGGTTCGTGCTGGAGGAGGGGCTCCCCTTCGACCTCCTGGACCGGGTGCTGGACGCCATGGCCGAGGCGACGGCCGCCGCCGGGGTCAGCGTGGTCACGGGCGACACCAAGGTGGTGGACCGGGGGAAGGCCGACGGAATGTTCGTGAACACCACCGGCGTGGGGATGCTCCACGACGGGTTCCGTCCCGACCCACGTGGCGCGCGTCCCGGGGACGCGGTCCTGGTGAGCGGCCCCCTGGGGCGCCACGGCATGGCGATCATGGCCGTGCGCGAGGGGTTCGCCTTCGAGAGCGAGATCGTCTCCGACACCGCCGACCTCTCGCCCCTCGTGGCGTCGCTCCGGAAGGAGCTCGGGTCCCGGGTCCACGCTCTGCGCGACGCCACCCGGGGCGGTGCGGCGAGCGCCCTGAACGAGATCGCCGCCGCGTCCGGGGTGGGCGTGGAGCTGGACGAGGCGGCCATCCCGGTGCCCGGCGCCGTGCAGGCGGCGTGCGAGATGCTCGGGCTCGATCCCCTCTACGTGGCCAACGAGGGCGTGCTGGTGGCATTCGTCGCTCCCGAGGCGGCGTCCCGGGCGGTGGAGTTGCTCGGGAGCCACCCGGCTGGGACCGGGGCCACCGTGGTCGGGGCCGTGGTGGCGGAGCATCCGGGGATGGTGGTCCTCAGGACCGGCCTCGGAGCGTCCCGTGTGGTGGACATGCTCCCCGGGGATCAGCTTCCCCGCATCTGCTAGCGTCGAGGAACGGCCCTTGAGCGACCCCTACCTCAGCGCGCTCCTCCTGTTCGGCGTCGGCTCCTTCGCCGGCGTCCTGAACGTCATCGCCGGAGGCGGCTCCTTCCTCACCGTGCCCCTTCTCATCTTCCTCGGGCTCCCGGCGACGGTGGCGAACGGGACGAACCGCCTGGCCATCATCAC
>JBFYZE010000103.1:0-14544 GCA_041309665.1 Gemmatimonadales bacterium
CAGCGCAGGTGTCCGCTGCCGGGGAGGCGGCTGCCGGGCAGGCGGGAGAGGGGGTGCGGCAGGCGTTCGCCAGGGCCGCCCATCGCATCTACGTGCTCTCCTTCGTCCTCATGCTGGTTGCGCTGGCGCTGGCGCTCCGCGTCCCCGAGCTCCCCCTGCGGAAGACCCACGACAGGGTCGTCGTCGCCGAACAGGTTGCCCCCGGGGCCCCGGCAAAGTCAGCTTAGGGGGATCGCTCCCCGATCCCTCCACAACGAAGCGACGTGCCATGCTGGGTAAGATCATCCTCTTCGTCATCCTCGCCGCCGGCATCTCCCTGGCCGTGCCGAGCAGCCGCGCCACCGTGATGGAGGCCGCCGCCCCGGTCATGAACCGGTTCAAGGCCAAGCTGGTGCCCAGCCGCCTCGAGGCCATGGCCGATCAGCTCGCGGTGCGGGTGAACCGGGGCGAGGGGTTCCCGAGCAGCTGGGAGAGCTGGCTCCGGCGTGACTTCAGCGGCGCTCCCGAGGATCCGTGGGGCAACCTGTACTACATACTGCCCGGCCGGAGGGGATTCACCGTCGGATCCGCGGGGCCCGACGGCGTCCAGGGCAACGAGGACGACATCAAGGTCACGCGGAACCTGGGCGACAGGTAGGCGCCCAGGGCTCAGCCCAGAGGCGTGACCTCCAGCCGGGACACGTGCAGGTTCAGCGCGTGGTTCACCCGGATCCCCACCGTGCCCTCCACGGGGAGCCGTGAGCGGGAGAGCTTCGCGACCTCCGCGCCGTTGACGAGGAAGCGCACGGTGTCGGCGCCGGCCTCCACGGTGAGCACGTTCCTCGCGGTGGAGTCGTCGCCCCGCTCCGCGAAGGAGGCGACGGCGTCGTGCGCGGTCCAGTCCACCAGCGTGGGCGTGTCCGCGCCCCGGCGGTGCTTCACGAGGAACTCGCCGCCCTCGCGCACGACGAAGTAGGCGTACTCCTGGCCCGGGCCCTCCAGGTCCTTCCCGCCGAAGAAGATCCCGAACGCCTCGCGCCGCTCCCCGGGATCGAAGAGGAAGACCTCCATCTCGGCCCGGAACTCCCCCATGGCGGAGAGCGCCGGGTCCCAGAAGATCCCCGCGGGGCCGGTGGTGATGTGCCATCCGGGAGGCATGGCCACGAACATGCCGAGCTCGGCTTCCGTGGATCCCGCGCGGTCGAAGCGCACCTTCCACCCTTCGGGGCGCTTGAGGTCCTGAGCCGAGAGAGGGTCCGCCAGGAGCAGGGCGACGGCGGCGGCGGCGACGACGGAGGGGAGCGTCCGCATGGGGACTCCGGTCGGGGAGGGTCGGATTCGGGGCCGTGGGCGTGAGCGCCGGGACGGCCCGTCGAGCGGGAGGCGGCCAAGGTGCGTTCCCGGGGCCGGCGGTGTCAACGCCCCCCGTGAAGGCGCGCGACAGGGAAACCTTGCGCCCGACCCTGCGTAATGTATATCGTACGATATACATTACAGACTAACGCACGATGTTGCGCAGGGCACAGGAGGGATCATGGGCGTCATGGGAATCGGGTGCATGAACCGGGACTTCGACTGGATCTTCGACTGGGACTTCGGCTTCGGGCCCAGAGCGCACGGGCGCGGAGGGGGGCATGGGGGAAGGGGGCCCCGGCGGGCGTTCTTCCGCCAGGGCGAGGTGCGCCTCGCGCTCCTCTCGCTGCTGGGTGACGGCCCGGCCCACGGCTACGAGCTCATGAAGCGGCTGGAGGAGCGCTCCGGGGGGATGTACCAGGCCAGCGCGGGCACGGTGTATCCGGTGCTGCAGCAGCTCGAGGACGAAGGGCTCATCCGCTCGCAGGAGGACGCAGGGAAGAAGGTCTACCACCTCACCGACGCCGGGCGTGACGAGCTCGAGCTCAACCAGGAGGCTGTGGACCGTATCTGGAAGCGGGCGGGCGGCTGGAAGGAGTGGGGCGCGAGGATGGGCCCCGAGTCCGCCGAGATCTGGAGCGCGTGGGGGCGCCTCACCAAGGAGGCGTTCAAGTGCGCCGCCCGAGCCGACCTGGAGGAGACGGAGAAGATCCGCGAGATCCTGGACCGGGCGCGCCGCGAGCTGGAAGCGCTGTAGGCACGGGGTTGCTGGCGGGGGCCGGCCGGCCCAATGTCCCGGGAGCCCGGGATCTCGCTCAGGCCACCTCCGCCCCGCACCCCATGCTTCCGCTCCTCCTGGCCGCCGCCCTCGCCGCTGCCGTCCCGTCCGACACCCTCCCCGTCCCGCACCGCCACCTGGCGGCGCTGGAGGCGGGGACGCGCACCCGCACCGGCGTCCCCGGTCCCCGGTACTGGCAGCAGCACGTGTCCTACCGCATCCGCACCCGCCTCCATCCGGAGGAGATGCGGGTGAGCGGCTCGGAACGGATCGTCTACACCAACCGCTCCCCCGACACCCTCGACGAGATCGTGCTCAACCTTCCGCAGAACGTGTTCGCTCCGGGGAACCCGAGGAACCGGGCGGTGCCCGTCACGGGCGGGTTCGAGCTGGAGCGGGTGGCGGTGCAGGGGACGGAGGTCACACTGACACCGAGGGGCGAGTCCCTAACCACGTCGGAGAGCGTTGCGCTGCCGCAGCCGCTCCCGCCCGGAGGCACGGCGGAGTTGGAGATCGCCTGGAGCTTCCTCGTCCCCGAGGGGACGTTCCGCATGGGGCGGGAGGGGAAGGAGGTGTTCTACCTGGCCCAGTGGTACCCCCAGATCGCCGTCTACGACGACCTGCGCGGGTGGATCCGGGATCCGTACCTGGGCAACGGGGAGTTCTACCTGGAGTACGGCGACTTCGACGTGGAGGTGACCGCCCCCGCCGGGTGGCTCGTGAGCGCCACCGGCGTCCTGGAGAATGCCCGGGACGTGCTCACGCCGCAGGCGGTGGAGCGGCTCGGCTCGCTCTCCCGGGACCGCATCACGCACATCGTGTCCCAGGCGGACGTGGCGGCGGGGCGTGCCACCGCCGCGGGCGGCGCCGACGGCATGCTCACCTGGCGCTTCCGCGCAGAGAACGTCCGCGACTTCGCCTGGGGGGCGTCGGACCGGTACGTGTGGGACGGGACCGTCGCGGAGTACCGGAACGACGCCGGCACCACGCACGCCTCGAGCATCTACACGCTCTACCGCCCCGACCGCCCCAACTGGGAGCGCTCCGCGGAGTTCGCGCGCCACGCCATCGAGACGCACTCGGCGTGGTACCCGTACCCGTATCCGCACATGACGGTGAACGAGGGCGTCATCGGCGGCGGCATGGAGTACCCGATGATCACGATCATCGGGGGAGGGCGGACGCCGGAGAGCCTCTACGGCGTCATATCCCACGAGATCGCCCACATGTGGTGGCCCATGGTGGCGGGCTCCGACGAACGCAACCACGCGTGGATCGACGAAGGGTTCGCGTCGCTCTCCGAGGACCTGGCCTTCGACCTGATCTTCCCCGGGTCCAACGCGGGGCTCGCCACCATGAACGGGTACCTGCGCGTCGCCGGGACCGACGACGAGACCCCGTCCATGCGCCCCACCGACGAGGTCGGGCCCTTCGGGAACCGGGGACTGGCCGCCTACGGGAAGCCCGCGACGGTGTTCCGCGCGCTCCGCGCCGTGCTCGGGCCCGCCGTGTTCGACGAGGCCATGCGTGCCTACATGCGCAGGTGGGCGTACAAGCACCCCATGCCGATGGACCTCTTCTGGACCTTTGAGGACGTAGCGAAGCAGGACCTGGACTGGTTCTTCCACCCGTGGCTCTACACCACGCGCGTCCTGGACCAGGCGGTGGCCGGCGTGGAGCAGGGGAACGGCGGAGCCGTCGTGATCCTGGAGGACCGGGGGGAGATCCCCATGCCCGCCATCGTCGAGGTGGTCACCGACACGGGGAACCGCTCGCGCCAGATGGTCCCCGTGGGCGCCTGGCAGGGCCGCACGGCGCGTGTGCAGGTGTCGGCCCCGGGGCGGGTGGTGGAGGTGGTGCTGGACCCGGAGCAGCGCTTCCCCGACGTGGTCCGGGAGAACAACCGCTGGCCGGCCGCGCGGTAGCGATCATGCGGACGCTCCCCACCGCCGTCACCCTCGCAGCGGCGTGCCTCGCAGCCGCGTGCGTCGCACCCGCGGCCGCCGCGGCGCAGCAGCCCCCCGCGCCCTCTCCCGGAGCCCCGCGAGCGTCGCAGCCGTCCGCGCCCGTGGTGGAGGGCGTGGACTTCCGCGTCTACGACCACCGCGGGCGCGCGCGCTCCATCGCCGACGTGTTCGAGGCCATGGACGACACCGACGCGCTCCTGGTGGGCGAGACCCACGACGACGCGGTGGGACACGGCGTGGAGGCGGAGATCTTCATGCGCGCCGCGGAGCGCATGGGCGCGGTCGGGGAAGGCAGCGGAACGAAGCGGCCGGTCGTGCTCTCCCTGGAGATGTTCGAGCGGGACGTCCAGTACATCGTGGACGAGTACCTGGCCGGGCTCATCACCGAGGACCAGTTCAAGAGGAGCGCCCGCCCCTGGGAGCGGTACGACACCGACTACCGGCCCATGGTGGAGTTCGCCCGCACCCACGGACTCCCGGTGGTGGCGGCCAACGCGCCCCGGCGCTACGTGAACCGGGTGAGCCGCCTGGGGCCCGCGTCCCTGGACCCGCTGCCTGAGACCGCCAAGGCGTTCCTCCCGCCTCTTCCGTTCCCCGGGCCCTCGGAGGAGTACACGGCGAAGTGGAACGAGCTGATGGCGGAGATGATGGCGCAGGTGCGCGCCCAGGCGGATTCGGCGGCTGCGCGGGATTCGGCCGCGGCGGCTCCAGCGGCTTCTCCAGCCCCGCTGCCGGGCGCCCCTCAGGGGCCGCCGAGGGACCACGGCATGGGCAACGCCCTCCAGGCCCAGGCGCTCTGGGACGCCGCCATGGGCCACGCCGTGGCCGCGGCCCTGGAGGCTCACAGTGGAGCGCTGGTGGTCCACTACGTGGGGTCGTTCCACGTGGAGAGCGGCACCGGGATCCCGGAGCGGATCCGCGACTACCGCCCCCGCACCCGCACGCTCATCGTCTTCCTGCAGCCCGCGGCCGACATCAACGCGTGGGACGACGAAGAGCACAGGAACCTGGGCGACTTCGTGATCCTGACCCGGAAGCCTCCGGAGGCCGCCGCGGGCGGCTGACGCCGCTTCCGGCCGGGGTGGCGCGGGGGGGATGCTCCAGCCCATAATACGGCCTCCCATGACCCAACGGCGTCTTCCCCCGGACACCCGCATCGGTGCCGTGCACCTGCGCGTGCGCGACCTGCCTCGGCAGGTCGTGTTCTATGAGGACGTCCTGGGGTTCCAGCTCCACGCCGAGGACGGAGCCACCGCGGCCCTGGGGACCACCGACCGCAAGCCCCTCGTCGTGCTCCACGGGGAGCCCACGGCGCCCAGGCGGCCCGAGGGCACCACGGGGCTCTACCACTTCGCGCTGCGCCTCCCTTCCCGAGCCGATCTCGGCGCGCTCATCCGGCGCGTGCAGAGGGCCGGACACGCGTTCGGTGGGTTCGGGGACCACAACGTCAGCGAGGCCGCGTACCTCGCCGATCCCGAGGGGAACGGCGTCGAGCTCTACGCCGACCGCTCCCGGGAGGTGTGGCACGGCGTGGACGGCGAGGTCTTCATGACCACCGAGCCGCTCGACCTCCCGGGCCTCCTCGTCGCGGCCTCGGACCCGGCTCCCGAGCTTCCCGGGGGGACCTCGGTGGGCCACATCCACCTGCGGGTCTCGTCCCTCGACGATGCCGAGCAGTTCTACGTGGGCCGGCTGGGCTTCGACGTGGTCACCCGCTCCTACCCAGGGGCGCTGTTCGTGTCGGCGGGGGGCTACCATCACCACGTGGGCCTGAACGTTTGGGGCGGCTCGGGCGCTCCCAGGCCCCCCGACGGAAGCCTGGGGCTCGTGTACTTCGAGCTGGCGATCCCCTCCGAGAACGCTCGGGGGGCACTCCTCGGGAACGCGGGGGAGGGCTACCTCCTGGACCCGGACAACGTCGGCATCCGGGTCACGCGCGGGTAGCAGGTCGCTGAAGAGGGGGAGTACCCCGCGCGACCACCGCTTCGCGGCGGTGCCCGGGGCTTTCGCGGTTCAGCGAAGGAGCGACGACGAGGCGTGGGCACCGCCGGCGAAGCCGGTGGTCGAGCTACGGTGAGGAGGAGCGACGCCGGATCGGTAACAAGCGCGAAGCGCTTGTCGCGAAACCCCCATGCGCCCACCATCATGCCCGATATGATCGTACGTGGCAGTGGGTTGGGGCGGCACGGCCCGACAGGGCTTGCGCCCTGTTACCGCGCTTCGCGCTGTTACCCCGTCGTTGGCGCTCCTCGGACCACCGGCCTACGGCCGGCGGTGCCCAGCTACGGCTATGCGTTGCCTCGCTGCGCTCGGCGGTCTCGCTCCGCGCGGCCCGTCGCGCCGCCTAGGGGGCACCACGCGTAGCGTGGTCGGGCCGTGGCGTCCCGGGGCACCCGTGCGCAGCACGGGTCGCGGGGTGCTCCCCCTCTTCAGCGACCGGCTGACCCTCAGCGGCTCCGTCCCCCTCCCCACAGGGGGAAGTTGATCCCGAGCGTCAGGACCCGGGGCCTGAAGGGCCCGTCGAGCCAGATCCAGCGCATCTCGAGCTGGGTGCCGAACGGCGCCCCGCCCATCGTGCCGCTGCGCACACCCGCCACGGTCACGGGGGCGCGACGGGTCTCCCGCGGACCACCGTCCTCCCACACCGTGTTGCGCCACGCCACGCCCACGCCCGCGTACACCCCTCCGTGGCGTCCTCCGCTGACGACGACCGCGTCCACGCCACCCTGGTACTCGCGGAGGCCGTCCAGGAAGGTGATGTCGCCGTTGGGGACGAGCTCCGCGTGCCCGGAAGGGATCGCCGGCAACCGGAGCTGGGCGCCCACCACCGCCGCCTGCGCGTTGTAGTCCCACCCGGCCCGGATGCCCGCCCATCCGGGCGCCCATCCCCGGCTGCTCCCGGTCGGGGAGGGTTGCGCGAAGACCTGGGCCCGGGCCGGGCTCGGGGCGAGGGACAGAGCGAGCGGGAGCGCGAAGAGGAGGGCGGAGCGGGTGAGGCGCATGGATCGTCCGGGGCTTCGGAGGGGGAGCGACAGACAGTTCAACCGCCGGAGGGGCGGTCCGGTTCCGTTCCGTCGCCGCCGCGGGGGTGGAACCGCTCCTCCGCGCGCGCCAGGAGCCTTCTCGCCCAGACGAACTGGGAGGCGAGCACGGCGAGCCCCAGCAGGATGGTCTTCACGCCCAGCCCGGGCACCAGCATGAGGATGGTCCCCGCCGCCAGGAGGGCGCCCCCGGACACGAGGGCCACGCTCCGGATGGCGATGGTGCGGCTGATCCGGAAGAAGCGGGTCATGTCGCCCTCCATGGGAGAGCGCAGCTCGGCCGGGTCCGCCACCGGGTAGAGCACCGAGGCGAGCACGCCCACGCCGAGGATCCCGACGATGACGGGGAGGGACACCGAGACGGGCACCGGGTGATGGTGCGCCAGCAGCATCTTCACGCCGACGAAGGCCAGCACGAAGACGAGGCTGGCCTTGAGGAACCGGAAGTACGCCAGGAGGGGGGCCAGCGCGAAGTAGAGGGAGCGCAGCCCCAGGATGGCGAAGACGTTGGACGTGTAGACCAGGAACGGGTCGGAGGTGACCGCGAAGATGGCGGGGATGGAATCCACCGCGAACAGGAGGTCCGTCCCCTCGACCATGAGCAGGACCAGGAAGAGGGGCGTCATCGCCCAGCGCCCCGCCTCGCGCACGAAGAAGTGCTCCTCCCTCATGCCGCTCGTGACCGGGTAGAGGCGCCGGGCGAGCTTGATCAGCGGGCTCTTCTCGGGCTCGAGGTTCTCGTGGCTCACCACCAGCATGCGCGCGGCGGTGACGAGGAGGAGGCCACCGAAGACGTACGTGGTCCAGTAGAACCTCGCGATCAGGACCGCACCCGCCCCGATCATCAGGCCGCGCATGATCAGCGCGCCCAGGACGCCCCAGAAGAGCACCCGGTGCTGGTACTTCAGAGGGACGCGGAAGTACGAGAAGATGAGCGCGATGACGAAGATGTTGTCCAGCGACAGGGACTTCTCCAGCACGTACCCGGTGAAGAACTCGAGCGATGCCTGCTTGCCGGAGATGTCTCCCTCGAACGCCAGTCCCGCCCCGATCCAGTTGTTCTCGTAGAGGAAGTAGACGATGCCGTTGAAGGCCAGCGCCAACAGGATCCAGAACGCGCTCCACGAGATCGCCTCCGCCACCGAGGGGGCGTGGGCCTTCCGGTGGAATACCCCCAGGTCCAGGGCCAGGAGGCTCAGGATCAGGAGGATGAAGCCAACCCAGATGAGAAGGTCCAAGGAGCGACCGCGGGTGGGGCCGAGGCAGGCGGATGTGGAGAGGGCGTTCGAAGATCGCGGCACCCGTCGCCGGGTGGGAAGTGCCCGGGGCTACCTGCGTCGCCCCTTCACGAAGACCTGGATGTCGTCGGGGCGGGGGTTCTCGTAGCGGATGCGCACGCGCCCGTCCTGGGTGAGGTCCACCACGCCGGGGATGGAACTGGCGGTGAGGTACCAGCCCTCGGGGAGGATCACCGTGTTCCTCGGCCGGCCGAAGCCCCGGTCCCACACGAGCTCCTCGCCGGCGAGGACGTAGCGCCCCGGGTCCGTGTAGGTCTCCCAGATGCGCAGGCGCGTGGAGGCGCCCGCCGCGACCGGCTCGAACCAGATGACCACCACCTCCGTCTCGGGGCCCGGGGCCGAACCGATGTCGATCCCCCTGCGCGCGATCGCCTCGCCCTTCAGCTGCTCCACCTGGAGGCGCGCGCCGGTGTCCAGGTTGTACGCCTCCGGATCCGACGCCCGGCTCCCCGCGCGCACGACGTTCAGGTACCGGTCCACGCCCGGCCGGCTCTCCGTGTAGTCGTGGAAGAGGCGGAAGGAGTGCGTCTCGGGCTGCTGGAGGAAGTAGGTGATGTCGCGGTCCTCGAAGGCGCGCTCCGAGAAGCGCCACGCCACCCGGGCGCGCACAGGCGAGCCGCCCCCCGTGGTGGGCACCGGCTCGCCGCTCTCCACGCGGGGCACGTTGCGGGTCCCCGCGGGGAGGGGGCGCGCGCGCACCTCGAAATCCACGCTCCCGGGCCCCGGGTTCATGAAGCTCACCCGGATGCGTCCGTCCCCCTCGGTGTCCACCTGGACCGGGTGGTTGGCCGCCACCAGCTCGTACCCGGACGGGAGAACCACCGAGTTGCGCCGGATGCTCAGGGAGCGCGCGAACACGATGTCGCTCCCGTTGGTGAAGTAGCTCTGCGGGTCCACGTACGTCTTGTCGATCCGCACGCGTCCCTGGCCGCCCTCGGGAACGGGCCGGGCCAGCGTGACCTGGATGTAGCGCCCCTCCAGGCTGGCGCGGGGGTGCCCGTGCTCACGGGCGTACGCCCCTTCCACCACCCGCCACTCCAGGGGCTTCCCGGTGTGGAGGTCGGTGACGCCGTGCACCTCCTCCTCCGCGCCGCCGCGGATGGTGTTGTAGTAGAACGGAGCGCCGGGCGTGGTGGCCGAGACGTCGTAGGAGATGCGGAACGCGGCCGAGCCCGGCGCCTGCAGCTCGTAGCGCGTGTAGTCGTCGGTCTGGGTCTGCGGTGCGCCCTGCGCCGCGGCGGCGCAGGGCAGGGCCATGGCGCACGCCAGGGCGAGGATCGAGGGACGCGACATGGGCGTCGTCACTCCATGGGACGGTAGAGGAGAACCGGGGTGCGGCTTCCGCGCACCACCTTGTCGGCCGTGCTCCCGAGGATGGCGCGGGTGAGGCCCGCCCTGCCGTGGGTGGCCATGGCCACCAGGTCGCAGCGTGCCTCGGTGACCTCGTTGAGCAGGCCGTGGCCGGGCTGCGCGACCACTACCACCGAGGTCTCCACCGACTGGCCCCGCGCCCGCAGCCGCTCGGCCCGGGTCGCGAGGTAGGCCTCGGCCGCCTCCCTGGACTCGGTGACGAACTGCTGGTTCATCTGCATGGTGTGCGGCAGGTACGGGCTCGTGAACTGCATGGGGTACGGCACCACCCGCACCAGGCGGAGCACGGCCCCGAAGAGCGACGCGAACGCCACGGCGTGCTCCAGGACGCTCTCCGAGAGCTCGGTGCCGTCCAGGGGAATCATCATCCGCGCGAAGCCCGGGTCGGCGCTCAGGTCGGGCTCGGCGTCCCGCTCCTCCGGCCGGACCAGGAGAATGGGCCTGCGGGTGTGGTGGAGGAAGGCGTCGGCGACGCTTCCCAGCCACGCCCGGGAGAACGCCCCCCGGCCATGGGTGGCCATCACCACCAGGTCGGCACCACGGGATTGGGCTTCCTGCTCCACCACGCCGGCCACGTGGCCTGCGAGGAGCGTGGCGGTGACCTCGGCGCCGGCCAGGGGCCGGATGCGCTCCACCGCGTTGCTCAGGTACGCCCGGCTCCAGTCCTCGGCGGCGTTCTCCCATTCGTCGTAGGCGAACGACGGGATGGGCTCCTGGACCGTGACGAGGTGGATGGGCGCCTTGGTGCGCCGGCTCACGGAAAGGGCGAGGGGCACGGCGGACTCTGCGAAGCGCGAGCCGTCCAGGGGTACCATGATGAGACGGTACATGGGTTCCTCCGCGCTGCGACGTCGGGTCGGTGCGGAGGCGCTCCGCACGGACCTCTCCCGTCAGAAGGGAGTCGAGCGGTCCCCGGCGGGCGCGGCCACGGCGAGCTCGCTCTCCCGGACCAGGCCATCGACCAGCCGGTCCACGGTGCCGGTCATGGAACTGGGCCCCCGCGTGGCGGTGACGGGGATGACGACCCTGACGCGGGTGCCGCGGCCCGGCCCCGACTCCAGGGACAACTCTCCTTGAACATAACCTGACCGCTCGTGCATGCCGAACAGGCCCAGGCTCTGGCCCGAGGGGGTCAGCGCGGCGGACGGCTCGAAGCCGCACCCGGCGTCCGACACCGCCGTGACCCGGTGGCCACCCACCACGGCGAAGCGGACCGGCACGGCGTCGGCGCCGGAGTGGAGCACGGCGTTCGTGATGGCTTCCTGCGTGATGCGGAAGAGCGCCAGGGACGACTCCCTGGACAGGGGCGGCACGACGCCGTCGAAGCGGACGTCCATGCGCTTGCCCTCGGTCATGGAGCGGGCGTGTGCCTCCAGCGCGGCGCGCACCCCCAGCTCGTCCAGCTCCGGCGGACGCAGCCGCCGGGCCACTCCGCGGATCTCCTCGAGAGCGCTGACCACCTCTTCGCGGATCTCGTGGATGGAATCGTTCGCGCTGCTCGAGAGGTGCCGCTCGGCGATGCGCAGACGCACGAGGACGCCGGCGAGGGTCTGCGCCGTCCCGGAGTAGAGTTCGTGCGCGATGCGCTGGCGCTCGCGCTCCTCCGACTCCAGCACCCTGCGCGCGAGCTCCTGCTGGCGGGCCCGGTGGGCCGAGAGGGAGTCGAGCATCTGGTTGAAGACCCTGGTGACCCCGAGGAGGCCCGGGTCGGCCAGGGGGGAGTCGGCGGCCCGCGCGTCCAGCTCCCCCGAGCCCACCCTGCGGGCCGTGAGCTCCAGCGACTCGAGCGGCCAGAGGGCGAGGCGGACCAGGATGGCGTTGACCCCCACGGCCACGAGGATCAGCACCCCACCGACCGCCACCGCCGTCACCGCGATGGTCCCGGCCCCGGCTCCGTGCGTGGCCACCGCCAGGACGCCTCCCACGCCCATCGCCAACGCCACCAGCACGACGTTGGCCAGGAAGATCTTCCAGAAGGTGGAGAGGCGGAGGAGGGGCCGTGCGCTATGGACGGCGCCGAGCCTGTCCAACGGCCCGCCCATGGCGTCGGCGAAGGCCGACGTCGACTTGGAAGGGGGCGTTGGGGACGGATCCGGCACGGGCGAACGGGGTGAAAGGGTGGACGGGAGTCCCATGGAACGGCGAGAATTATGATTCGCCGGTACACACGACGACCCTTCGCCGGGACTCGCGGGGTCCGGCGACTACGGTAAATTCTTGCTCTGGCGGGGGTTCGGGGGCTGTCGGGGACTATGCGTCCCCCGAGGTGGGAGACTAACCGCCGGGACTGTGGGGCTTTTCTCCACACCTCCCAAGGGCTTCGTGCTGGGCTCCCCAGGCGGGGAAGGAGCTTGTTCAGGGCGTGCTGAGCGCTGAGGAATACCGGGCCGTCTTCGAATCGGCCCCCGACGGGATCATGGTGGTGGACCGCCAGGGCGTGGTCCGCGACGTGAACCCGGCGGTGGAGGGCCTCTTCGGGTTCGCCCGGGAGGAGATCCTGGGGGAGGCGGTGGAGATGCTCCTCCCCGAGGCCTTCCGGCGCGCCCACGTGGCGCACCGGGAGCGCTATCAGCGCAACCCGCACACCCGTCCCATGGGCGCCGGCCTCGAGCTCACGGCCCGGAAGAAGGACGGGACCGAGTTCCCCGTCGAGATCAGCCTGAGCCCCTGGCGCCACGAGGGGCACGAGTGCGTGATCTGCACGGTGCGGGACATCACCGAGCGCAAGCGCATCCGCGACTTCTCCGAGGGTGCCCTCCGGTCCGTGGAGGAGGAGCGGCAGAGGATCGCGCGCGAGCTGCACGACGACACCGCCCAGCGCCTGGCCACGCTCATGGTCAAGGTCCGCCTCCTCGGGAAGGAGGCCGACGAGACCCGGCGCGCCCACGGGCTGGCCGAGTTGCGCGAGCAGATCCTGGAAGCCGCCGAGGGGGTGAAGCGCATCGCCCGGGGCCTGCGGCCGCCGGAACTGGAAGAGGTGGGGCTCCGCTCAGCCCTCCAGGTGCACGCCCGGGGGCTCTGGGAGGCGGCGGGGTTCCAGGTGGAGGTGGACATGGAGCCCGTGGAGCACCTCCTGGACCAGGAGGCCAAGCTCTGCCTGTACCGCATCATCCAGGAATCCCTCTCCAACGCGCTCCGCCACTCGGGGGCGGACCGGGCCCGGGTCACCATCTGGGTCCAGGACGGGCGCGTGGCCACCGTGGTGGAGGACGAGGGGCGCGGGTTCCGCGCCGCCCAGCCCTCCACGGACGGCGCGGGGCTGGGACTGGTGGGGATGCAGGAGCGGGCCGTGATGCTGGGAGGACGCGTTCTTGTGGACAGCACCCCTGGGGAGGGGACGCGCGTCCGGATCGAGCTACCTACTTCCCCGGTGGAGGCACCCCATGCCTGAAGGTACGAAGATCCTCCTTGTGGACGATCACGCCATGTTCCGCGCGGGGATCCGCGCGCTCCTCGAGGCCGAGGGCCGCATGGTCGTGGTGGGCGAGGCCGCGTCGGGCGACGAGGCGGTCGACCGGGTGCGGGAGCTCAAGCCCGACGTGGTGGTCATGGACCTGTCCATGCCCGGCTCCAACGGCCTCGAGGCCACGCGGCGCATCGCCGCGCTGGAGCTGGACACCAAGGTCCTCGTGCTCACGGTGCATGCCGAGGAGGAGTACCTCGTCCCGGTGGTGGAGGCCGGCGCCAGCGGCTACCTGACCAAGACCAGCGCCGACAACGACCTCATCGAGGCCATCAAGGTGGTGGCGCGCGGCGAGGTCTACCTGCCGCCCAAGGCCACCACGCTCCTGCTGCAGCGCTACAAGGCCTCGGAGTCGGACGACACCGCCGGGCTGCACGACCTGAGCACGCGGGAGCAGGAGGTCCTGGCGCTCACCGCCGAGGGCTACTCGTCGCGGGAGATCGGCAAGAAGCTCTTCATCAGCCCGAAGACGGTGGACACCTACCGGTCCAGGATCATGGACAAGCTGGGGCTGAACCACCGCTCCGAGCTGGTGCGCTTCGCGCTGCGGGTGGGGCTGCTGAAGGAGATGTAGGGGGGGCTCCCGCGGCCCGGGTGGCGCGGGGCCGCGAAGCGCGGGTCCGCTCAGCGCGGGTCCACCGTGGCGTATACGGTGCTGCCGCCCCGCCGGTCGAAGGCGAGTATTTGGTAGGGCGCGGCACCTGGCCCCTCCATCCCCGGAGAGCCCGTCGGCATTCCCGGCACGGCCAGCCCCGCCACCACCGGCCGCTCGGCGAGGAGGCGCCTGATCTGGTCCGCGGGGACGTGTCCCTCCACCACATAGCCGTCCACCAGCGCCGTGTGGCACGAGGCATGGGAGGCGCTCACCCCGGCGTCGCGCTTGATGGACATGAGGTCCACCACGTTGCGGGCGTCCACGGTGAACCCGGCGGCGCGGAGGTGGTCCACCCAGCCGTTGCAGCACCCGCAGGACTCGGTCTTGTAGACGAGGACGGTGGGGAGCGGCGCGGTGGGTGTCGAGGCCGTCGGGGTCGCCGGTGCGGGCGACACGCCGGACCGGGCCTCCGCCGATCTGCCTTCCGCCGACGTTTCCGCGGAAACGTCGCGCGCCTGGCCGGCGGTGTGGCTGTCCACTTCTCCGCAGGCGATGGCGGGAAGGAGGAGTGCCACGGCGAGGGCGGAGCGGCTCATCGGTGCCTCGGGCCTGGGGTCGGGATGGCGCGTGCGCCCCGGGGGCGGCCGCGAGCGCCCGGGGCAGCCGGGCAGGACGGGCCGGGGTGGTTCCCCCCGGGGG
>JBFYZE010000104.1:0-3391 GCA_041309665.1 Gemmatimonadales bacterium
CGCCGGCCCCAGGCACGCGGCGGCCAGAAGGGGCGCCACCGCGCGACGAGCGGCGCGGCAGGCGCGCGCGGGTGCACCGGGTCCGTGTGTGGGCCTCACGCGTCGTCCTCTTCTAGTAGCGCCAGCTCCTGAGGTCCGCACCCGCCGGGTGCGACTCCATCATGCGCCGGACCATCTTCGGGGCGAACATCTGGATGTAACGGAGCCGGCTGACGGCGTTGGGCTGGGCCTGGTCCCCGTTCCAGCAGTGCTCGGCGCGGTCGCCGTAGTCCACCTCGCCGGCGTAATGGGGATCCTCCGTGCTCTCCAGGAAGTCCTCCACCAGGTATACGGCGTTGTTCAGGTAGTAGTTGTCCATGTCCCCGACGTAGATGTGGAGCTTCCCGGCCAGCTTGGGCCCCAGCGTCGGCCAGTCCCGCTGCAGGATGTGGCCCAGGTCGTAGTTCTCCTTCCAGAAGGACGCGACCTCCGGGTCGATGTCGCCCGTCACCTTGTCGAAGATGCGCTTGGGATAGCCGTCGGGACCGATGGGAGAGTATGTGGCCTCCCAGATGTCCCACTGCCCTCCCGAGCGGCTCTTCGTGCCCAGCACCAGCTCCAGGTGGTTCGACTCCTCGATGGTGCGGTCGATCTGCCCGAGCCAGTTCCGGTGGCCGGGGCGCGGCGTGCGCTTGAACGGATCCTTCAGGAAGTAGGCGTTCCCGTCCTCGTAGAGGTTGAACACCGTGTATGCGCGGAAGTCGATGGGGTCGGGGCACGCGACATACGCGCCGTTGAAGTCGTCCGGGTAGAACATCTGCACCGCCATGGCCTCCCAGCCGCCCGTGGAGCCGCCGTAGGTGAAGCGCGCCCACCCCTCTCCGATCCCCCGGAAGCGGCGCTCGACCTCGGGGACGAGCTCCTTCATGATCGCGTCGCCCCAGGGACCCTGGGCCTGGGAGTTCACCGCGTACGAGTCGTCGTAGTAGGGCGTGGGGTGCTGGACCTCGATGACCAGGTGCCGCGGGAAGCCCGGCGACGTCCAGTCCTTGTAGAGCTGGTACGAGAGGCTGTCCTGGACGTGGTTGTAGCAGTCCAGGCTGAAGCGGGCGCTGTACACGCACTCCGTGGAGTAGTCCGGCGGCTCGGTGCGGAACCCCCCGAACGACGCCGGGACGTGCCCGTGGTAGATGGCCAGCGGGTAGCGCGCGTCGGGGTGATCGTCGAAGCCCATGGGGAGGAGCACCCACGCCGCCAGGTACATGTCCGTCCCCCAGAAGTCGGAGAGCAGGTCCGAGCGGACGCGCACGTACTTGATCCACTCCGTCTCCTGCTGGGCGAAGTCGGGGATGGGCGGGATCTCCTCGGTGAGCGCCAGGGAGAGGTTCACCTTCCCGTCCTCGGCCACCGTCACCTCGGCCACCGGGCTGGAGAGGTTACCCGGCTTCCTGGCCCACTGCTGCCCCTCGCCCTTGTCCGGCGGGAGCTTGACCACGTGGCCGTCTGAGCGCGTGAAGGTCTGGTACCGGTTCAGGAGGGCCTGGGCGCGGTAGGTGCCCGCGGGCAGGTCGCCGAGCCGCTTCACCGGGTAGCCGAAGACGGTGTCGGTGAAGGTCGCCTTGGCGCCTGGGGCCCAGCCCTCGACGTCGAGGCCGAAGACCGGCTGGGCGCCGGCCCCGTCCGTGACCTGGAAGCGGGGCTCCCCTTCCGCAGCCTGGGAGAGCACCAGGATCAGGCGGCCGTCCAGCGGCTCGGCGCTCCGCTCCTGGGGAAAGGTGATCTCGACGGCGATGCGGTCGCCGCCCTGGCAGGCGGCGAGGAGGAAGGCGGCGGCGAGGGCATGAACCCGGCCGACGAGGGCGGAACGTTGGACGCGCATGGGGCCTCCGGGAAGCAGGGGTGCTCCCGTCAGGCTACTTGCCCGGCGAGCCGGGCGCCATGCGGGACCCGCGCGACCGCGTCCGAGCGTCCACGCTCACCGGGGGCGGGCCGGGGCCGGGGACCCCGGCCACCCACCGTCGTTCAGCGGAAGAACAGGAAGCACCCCGACATGCGCTCGTCCACGTCCGCCATCAGGATCGCGGTTCGTGACGGCCCCAGCGTCACCCTGCCGGGGCGCGCCTGGCACGGCCCCCCCCTCAGCGTGACCTCGTGCGTCCCTTTCTCCACCTCGAACCCGCGCACCGGGCGGCGTCCCATCGGCTCCAGCTTGCCGACCACAACGCCGTCCACGACCACCTCGGCGCCGGTGGCCAGGTCCCCGGCCAGCCCCCAGTCGATGTGAACGACGTAGCCCGGGGCCCCACCCATGAGCACCCAGAAGCCGAAGAGAAGGGCACCCACGACGGCGAGCGCAGCGTACCAGCGCAAGCCGCGGAGGAAGTCGATGGCCACGACTCAGTCGCGCCTCACCCGATCACCTCCCGGTAGAGCCCCAGGAGGTTCCCCCCCATGATCCGCTCCACGTCGTCCTCGGAGTAACCCCGGGCCACGAGGCCGTCCCATACCACCTCCATGCGGCGCGGCCCGTTGAGCTCGTCGATGAAGTACGGGAGCTCGGATGCGCTGACCTGACTCCCCTCCTCCCGGCGGAGCTCCGCCTCGTACTCGGGCGTCATGACCACGACCCGGTGGTCCCGGTCCGAGCCGACGGCCACCTGCTCCACGCCGCACACCTTCACCGCATGGTCCAGGTGGTCGAAGAAGGTGTGCAGGTTGTCCTTCTTCTTCTCGGTGAGGAAGGGGCGGAGCTGGCAGATCCCCACCACCCCGCCCTTGTCGGCCACGGCGCGCAGGTTGGCGTCACTGGCGTTGCGTACGTGCGGGTGCACGGCGTCGCAGCCCGTGTGGGAGATGATCACGGGCGCCTTCGACGTGGCGATGGCGTCGGCCATGGTGCGGGCGTTCGCGTGGGAGAGGTCCACGAGCATCCCCACGCGGTTCATGCGCTCGATGAGCGCGCGGCCGAACTCGGTGAGCCCGCCGTCGTCGCCCTCCTGGCGGCACCCCACGCCGGCGCGGTTCCGCTCGTTGTAGGTGATCTGGGCGCTGCGCACCCCGAGGCGCCAGAACATGTCCACCCGATCCAGGTCGGCGCCGAACTGCTCGGTGTTCTGGAAGAGGTAGAACACGGCCATCCGTCCCGACTCCCGGGCCCGGCGGACGTCCGCCACCGCGGTGGCCCTGAGGAGCAGGTCCGGGTGCGAGGCGATGAACCGGTCGTAGATCGCGAGCCCGTCCACGGCCAGCTCCAGCGCCTCGGCGCCCACGGGCTTGGGATCGCACAGCGTCACCGTGATGGCGTCGAGGCCGCTGGCCAGCATCTCCCGGATGAGCGCCGCGTCGTACTCGGGGCGGAGCTCCCCCATCGCGTCGAAGATGAGCGCGCGGGGGTCGCGGACCGCGCCGGGGA
>JBFYZE010000105.1:0-15830 GCA_041309665.1 Gemmatimonadales bacterium
AGGGAGAGGAGATCCTGCGAGCCGGCGCCCTGGGCGAGGGCCGGGGTGTGCGGGGCCGTCAGGGCGGCCGCCCCCGCCAGGAGGAGGAGGGAGGGCCTCATCGCACGCCTCCTTCCCGCTCCGCCATGAGGGCCGACGCTCCCTCGCGCTCACAGCGCGCGCCCGTCACGGCGCAGAGCGTCTCCACGACCTCGGCGAAGTTCTCGTCGCGGAAGCTCGCCGAGATTCCCATCCCGGCCAGCGCCGCACCGCGCACCTCGAGGGAGGCGCCGAAGTGCCGCCCCACCTCCCGGGCCACCACCTCCAGGGGAGTGCCGCGGAAGACGAGCGTGCCGCCGGGCCAGTCCAGGAGGGCGTGGACGTCTTCCACCGTCTCCGCGGCCGGAGGCGCTGCCGGGGTGCTCACACCGACGCTCCCCTCCGGCAACTCCACCTCCCCGCGCGGACTGGAGAGGCTCACCCGTCCCTCCACCACCACGGTCCGAACCCCATCCCCCTCCTCGCCCACCTCGAAGCGCGTCCCCAACACCCGGATCTCGCTGTCACCGGCTCGGATGACGAAGGGGCGATGTTCGTCGTGGACCACCGCGAAGAAGGCACGGCCATGAAGAACCACCTCCCGGATCCCGCCCTCCATGCGCACCTCCGCTCGGGCGCCGGGGGCGAGCAGGGCGACGCTCCCGTCCGGGAGATCCAGCGCGCGGGAGGGTTGCGCGGCCCCTTCCGCGGAGGCGGCCTCGACCGGGGCTCCGGCGGGCTGGGGCGCCCTGCCGGGGACCCCGAGTGCCAGCGCCGCCACCCCCGCGGCGAGCGCCGTCGCGCCAGCCACCCACGCGATGGTCCGCCGCGGCCGGGCGAGGGGATGCGGCGAGAGCCGCCCGGACCGCCGCAGCTCCGCCTCCGCCACCACCGCCGCTACCTGGGCGTCCAGCCCCGCATCGTCTCGCGCGACAGTTCGGGAAAAAGCCGTCGCCTCCCAGAGGCGGACCAACTCCCGGAACCGGGCCTCATGGGCCGGGTCCTCCCGCCGCCACCGGCGCAGGCGCTCCTCGTCGAAGGAGGATGCCCTGCCGCTCAGGGATCGAAGGATGATCTCGTCCATCGCCTGCCTCCCCTCGGGGGGTGTCGAACCAGTTCCGCTTCCTCCCTTGCATCACGGAAGAAGGGGCCCGACCCTACCAAGGCAGGCTTCAGTCCGAACCGACCACGGCGGGGATGGGGATCGACGCAGGCTCGTGCTCTCCGCTCTCCTCCCCCAGCCCCAGGACGGGCCCCAGCGCCTTCCGCAGGTCGGCCAACGCGAGGCTCATGTGGTTGGCCACGGTCTGGGGGGAGAGCTCCAGGAACCGGGCCACTTCCGAGTAGGTGAGCCCTCCCTCCCGGACAAGACGGAAGACCTCCTGCCGACGGGGGGGAAGAGCGCAGACCGCGTCCTGGGCCCGGCGGCAAAGGTCCCCGCTCCAGGTATCGTCGAAGGGCGAGGGTCCCGGCGAGGCCGCGGAGGCCTCGGTGAGTGGTGATCGGCGAGGCCGGTAGCGGCAGCGCCGGAGTTCGTCCACGGCGGCGTTGCGCGTGAGGGTGAAGAGGAGCGCCGCCAGGGAGCCCCCCGGATTCCACCGCTCCCGCCGAGTCCAGAGCCGGATGAACGCCTCCTGCACCACGTCCTGCGGGTCACCCTCGTCCCCGAGCATCCGGGCGGCAAATCGCTCCAGTGTGGGGGTGTGGCGGCGCATCAACGCCCGCAGCACCGCAGGGTCCCCGGCCCGCACCCCTCGGATCGCCTCCTCGTCGGATAGGGAAGGCCGGAGCGGGTGGTCGGGGAAGATCGGGGACACGATTCCTCGTATCGAAGGACGGGCGGGAGAGCGGACACCCTCCTCCCATACGCCAGGGCGGGCGCTTGGCTTTCAGGAGGGCGAGGTCCCCGCTACGGCCGGCCGATCCCACCCGCAGGCAACGGCTCATCCCCCGCCACGAAGGCCTCCACGAAGAGCTTGGCCACCTCGGAGCGCAGCACGTTGTCGTCCGCGCCGAGGCCGGGGAACGCTGCGCTGAGGTTCGAGGTGTTCGCCAGCACGACAAAGGTCATCTTCCGCTCGGGAACGCGCACGATCAACGAGGAGTTCGTCGTCCAGTACCCGTAGTGCCATTGGAGCGTCGTCCCCTCCAGGCGCTGGATGTACCATCCGAGAGCGTAGGGGAGCGTGTCCCCCGCATTGGAGGTGGTCGGCGTGAAGACGCGCGTCCAACTATCGGCCGCCAGGAGGCGCCCCTCGACGAGCTGCATGAGGACAGTGGCCGCGAAGGGTTTGGTCAGGGACGCGAGGTGGAAAGGCGTGTCGGGCGCCGCCGCCACTCCGGTCCCGGCGTTCGCGAGCCCGAATCCTCCCGCCCAGGCCAGAGTCCCGTTCACGGCCAGGGCGGCCGCCATCCCGGGGATCCGAAGGCGGACCCTGAGGGAGTCCAGCCGGGCGGGGAGTCCGGTCAAGCCCGGCTCGGCGGCCACCAGGACCGGCTCCAGGGGCGTGGATCCACATCCCCAGCATCCGAGGAGGCTCGCCGCCGTGGCCAACCCGACTACCAATGTGGTTCCGGCACGTCTCACGGGGATCCTCCTGGCCAGGCGCCCTGCCCGGGACCGCGCCACCAGCGCAGGGAGCCCCGGCGAAGGACTCATCCCTCCTACAACGTCCATGCTCCCGCCCAGGTACCGGCGCCTTGGGGGACGCCCGCGCTACCCGGGAGCCAGCTGCCGCGCCAGCCACCGGGCGACCGCCTCCAGGACGTCCGGATGCAGAGCGCCGCTCTCCAGGCGGTCGTAGCGCAGGAAATCGCCCGATGGGTCCGGGACGAAGAGGTGGTTGACCTCGGGGAAGACGCGCACCGTCACGTCCCGTCTTCCGGCGTCACGGAACAGCCTCTCCAGCGCCGCGGCCTGGTCCGAAGGCACCTGTCGGTCGGTGGCGCCGTGGAGGATCGCCACGGGAGCGCGGATCCTCCGGGCCAGCCCGGGGGCGTCCCACCGATACACTTCGCGCGAGCCGGATTGCGCCAGGCTGTCCATCTGCCGGTCCAACCGGGCCAGGAGGGAGTCCCTGGGCACGGCCTCCGGGTTCGGCGAATGATCGATGAGCCAGGCGGCCTGAGCCCGTGCCGCGCTCCGTGGGTCCGCGGCCCCCGCCATGAGGAGGAGGCCGGCCACTTCGGGGTCCTCCGCCGCGGCCCACATCGCCACCCGCGCTCCTTCCGAGTGCCCCAGGAGCGCCACCCGGCCGGGGTCGATGTCCGCCCGGTCCCGGAGGAACGCCAGGGCGGCCACAACATCCTCCAATCCTTCCCTCTCCGTGGAGGCGGCGAAGTCCCCGGTGGAGGCTCCCACCCCCCGGTCGTCGAACCGGAGCACCGCCAGGCCCCGGGAGGAAAGGACGTGCGCCATCTCCCGGAAGGGACGCCATCCGCCCCCGATGGCGGCGTACGAGTCCCGGTCCTGGGGACCTCCGCCGCTGACGAGGACGACGGCCCCCAGCGGTCCCTCGGCCTCCAAGGGCAGGGTGAGGGTCCCGACCAGCCTCACCCCCTCCTTCACCGGGATCACCACCTCCTCGGCCCGGTAGGGGGCGCCCGGAGGCGCGGCGTAGTCCGGCCCTGCGGCCGGGGAGAACCCCGGCTGCGGAAGCGGCACGCGGTGGACCACCAAGTCCGAACCTCCCACCTCGATGCGGGCCGGGCGACCGGCGGAGTCCAGGAGGACCCGGGAGGTGTCGGCCCCGGACACGGTGACCTGGTCCCCCTCCCGGCGCACGACGAAGTCCTCAACCCGAAGTCCCGGGAAGGCCGCAACGTGCAGCGTTGCGGAATCCCCCTTCGAGAGGCCGCACTCCACGATCATGGCCGACGCCGCGTAGGAATCCCCCGCCAACACGAACTCCACGCCGGGGAGGGGTCGGGTCACCTGTTGTGCCACATCCCGGGCGCGGGCTTCCACCGCCAGAGAATCCCCCACCCGCTGGACGCTCACGTGCTGGACCGGAGTGGCGTCGGCCCCCGATCCCCAGGGGTAGACGTCCACCACCACCCCCGTGACGCACCCCCCGGGCCCCAGAGCGGCGAGCACCGAGAGGCGGGCTCGGCCAGGAACCAGGATCCCGGCGCGGAGCTCCGTCGCGGTCCGGGTGACCTGCTCCAGCGAGAGGGTGTCGGCGCCCCGGAGAACCACCATCCCGTAGCGCTCCGGCTCCTGGATTGCGGAGAGCGGCGCGCCATGGAGAAAACCCGGCGCCGCGGCTCCGACCAGAACCGCTACGCGCAGGGCGAGCCAGCGCTTCGGACTCATGATTCCTCCGCCAATTCGAAGACCTCGTTCACCGTGCGCCCGAACACGCGGGCGATCCTCATGGCCAGGGCCAGCGAGGGGACGTAGCGCTCCTGCTCCAGCAGGATGATGGTCTGGCGGGTGCACCCGACCTCCTCGGCCAACTCCTGCTGCGTCATCTCACCGTGCTCGAAGCGCAGCGCCCTGATCCGGTTCCTGATCTCGGCCTTGGGCATCTCACCGCCTCCGGTATCCCAGGAGGATCCCCAGGGGGAGGCCCAGGAGGTACACCACCAGACAGGACCAGGCCAGGAGCATCAGGTGGAAGAGGGGGACGGCGCCGGCGTCGTGGAAACGCTCGGTCAGCCCGATGACCCAGATGACCATCGTCAGGAGGGTCGCGACCCCCTGCACCGCCGGGGCGCGGTCGAGGATGGCCAGATCCCGCTCGTCCAGGAGGCCGGAGTCCCGGCTCGCCTCCCGCTTGATGAGGATGATCCCCCCTCCCAGCACCACCATAGTGGCCAGGATCAGGAGCGTGAAGGCCAGGCGGACGTTGTCGTTCTCATAGGTGGTCTCGGGCCCGTGGTAGGCCAGGATCCCGGCGGCGCCCGCGCCCAGCAGAAGGCCGATCCCCAGGCTCCACCCGGCCACGCGTTGCAGGGGAGTGCGGGGAAGCTCCACCCCCTTCGGGAGGGGCTCCGCGGCAGGCAGGCTCCGCCTCACTCCCACCCAGATGGCTACCAGGCCCCCGACCAGTGCCAGAATTCCCCAGAGCAGAACAGGCATCTTCAAACCTCCATCGAAAGGCTCACGATGCCAGTGTAAATGTTATCTGACATCATGTCAAGTATTTCGTACTCCAGGTCCGTTCCCCCGTTTCCGCTCTGACCCCGGTCCCGCCGGCCGCACCACCCCCCGTCCCAGCCCCCTCCCCAGAGGCGTGATGGCGAAGCAACACCGGCACTGGTCGTGGGCCTCGGGGGCCGGGCGCCGCTCCGCTGGCGACACCAGGCCGGAGGCTGTCAGGCGCCGCAGGGCGTGGCGGAGGGTCCCCGTCGCCAGCGGCCCGAGTCCAGGCCAGCGCGCCTCCGTTTCCTTGATGATGGCCCAACCATGGCTCTCCCTCTCCGAGAGGACGAGGAGGATCTCGAACTCGATGGGTCGCAGGGGGAGCTGGGTGCGGGGGTCGGCGGGACTCCGCCTCGAGGTTGGTATGGGACTGCCCTCCCCTTCGTTGTGAGAAGGAGGTCCCGACCCCGCACGCCCGGGGGAGGAAGCGTAGCGGACCCGTTTCCACTCGGAGGAACCATGAGACCGAAGCCGCCGTCCGGGATCGCGATCGCGTTCGCCACCGCCATGCTGATGGGCGCCGGCCGCACGCCGCTACCGGCCCAGGGTTCCCCCTGGCAGGTGAGGATCGAGGGGGTCATCATGGTAAACACCGTCGAGAGGGTCGCGTGGTACGACAGCGCCTCTCCCGAGGAGTTCGCGTGCAACGCCATCGAGGGCCCCTCTCCGGGGGTTCGCTTCTCCGTGAGGTACGCCGTGACCGAGCGGCTGGACGCTCTGGCGTCCGCCGGGGTCGTCCGCGCCAGCCTGCATGCCGAGGTTCATCGGACCTCCCTCAACCAGTTCGCCAAGCCAAAGGAGGCTCTGACCTACCTACCCTTGTCGGTCGGAGTCCGCTGGTCCCTCCTGCGAACCCCTTCCTGGGACCTCCACCTCGGGCCCGACCTGGGGCTCGGGATCTTCGGGCGGCGGGAAGTGGTTCCCGAGTTCGGCAGGGCCAGGCTCTTCAGCGGGAAGAACGCGCTTCTACTGGGCGCCCAGGCGGGAGCGGACTACGCTCCCGGGGACTCGGGGGTCAGGGTGTTCCTCTCCCTGGAGTACTTCACGACCACCTTCCAGGTGCAGGAGCTGGACACCGGGCTCCTCGCCCAGGAGCTGAAGCTGCGCCCCTTCACCTTCGGCCTGGGGCTGGCCTTCCCCCTGTAGCGAGCGAAAGGGGCCTCCGAGCAGCCCTCCGGGGCCGGCGGCCCGGCCCGGTTCCGGCCGGCGCCAGGAGCGCGGCCAGCCCCCTGAAGAGGGAGAGGACAACCCGTAGAAGCGGGGCTCGGCCAGTGAGCGACGGATGCGGGCCTCCATGGTGGCCACCTGGTCCAGGGGAAGCTCGGGGTCCATGTCCCGCGCCAGCGCGCGGGCCGCGGAGCGGCCTCGAAGGGTACACGATGGGCGCGAGCCTGCCCGCCTACCCGCCGAGGATCTCCTCCAGGGCAAAGCGGGTCTTGGGTGGGATCTGCGCCTCGTCGAAGTAGCGCAGGATCACCGCGAGAGCCTCGCCCGCCGCGGCGATGCCCAGGTACCGCAGGAGGAAGCGGACATCGTCGAGATCCTGGAACTCCTCGCCCAGGCGCATGGCGGCGCACTTCAGAGCCAGGAGGTACTCCGTCCGCGCCACGAACACCCGCAGGTGGGAGCGCTCCAGGTAGGGGTCGTACTCGCCGCGAGATCCGAGGAAGGTCTTGACGCTGTCGTTCAGCCAGGAGCGCGGGACGGCGGCTCGGTCTGCCACCCGCGCGGCCGCTTCCCTGATGACCTGCGTGGGGCGAAAGAAGGCGTCCACGTCCCGCGTGGCGGAGCGGGCCTCCATCACCAGGCACATCACCGCCCCACCCACCAGGTAGAGCTCCCCCTCGGCCCCCTCGGCGGCCAACTCCTCGTTCAGCAGATCGAAAAGCCGTCGGATGTCGGCAGGGGTCAGACGGACGGATTCCACGAACCGGTCGCCTCCTTTCCTCCCTTCCCCTTCCGGGCGCCGTCCCTCACACGCGCGCTCCCACGGACGAGTCCACGAAGAGGTTGCGCCTCTTGAAGGCAACCGGTGAGGCGCGCAGCAGGTGCAGGCGCAGGCCGCGGAGCGGCGCGGCGAAGTAGGGACGGTCGAGGGGCTCCACCGAGGCCGTCCACGCGGGCGATGCGACCCCCTTCAGCCGGCAAGCCTGCTCCACCATGGCGGCCACGTAGTTGCGCAGGAAGGGCGAGAGCCCGGTGAGATCGGCTCCCCCCACCGCATCGGGGAACTCCACGGGAGCCAGCGCGGCCAGGAGGTCGTTCAGCTCCGCCAGGACGAAGCGGCGATCGGCGGCCTCCCCATCCTCGCGCAGGCGTCGCAGGAGCTCGTCGAACCGCAAGCGGTTCGAGGGGAGCGAACGCGCGAGGAGGTAGCTCGAGAGATCCTGGCCGGCGGCCTGGGCCAGAGCCTTCAGCACGGCCTTCTCCCTGGGCGTGACGCGGATCTGAACGTACGCGGAACGCTTGCTCATGCCGGAATCCTAGCCAGGGCGGAGAGCGCTGTCAATACATACGTAGTGACATAGCATCGGGCTCCCAGGCGCGGCCCGGGGTTCCTCCCCCCCTCAGAGGGAGTCCCGCACCAGGCGCACCGAGAAGGCGAAGGCCTTGTCGTTCAGCGCCCGGGCGGGCGCGGAGAGGGAGGCCAGCGTCAGGGCCAGAACGAGAGCCGGGAGCCAGGCGGCGGAACACGTCCTCATGGTCGGATCCCTCGGTGACGGGCCACGATTCCACCCCGCCGGCGCTGGGGCGGCGGGCGCGTTCGCCTGAAGTTACGGTACACCGCGGCCGGGACGGTGGGGGGCGCGTCAGGACCCGGTCAGGGTTTCGTGGGGTCAAAGGCGGCAGCCCTTCCGACCCTCCCGCCCGCCCGACACGTTCGCCCCGCCGCGCTCGTATGATGAACCAGCGAAACCGAGCGGGTGCGACCTGGCCCCCCGAGGGGCCCTCCCTTGAGCGAGGCACCGCCGCGCGCCGCCGGGCATCGGTGCCATGGAGTGACGAGGGGTGCCCTCGCGCGCCGGAACCCTGGAGGAGATCCGAAGATGAGCCGCAAGACGCTGGACCGGAGGTCGTTCCTCTCCCTGGGGGTGGGCGGGATCGGCTGCCTGTCCCTCCCTTCCCTCCCCTCCCTCCCCATGATCCCCCTGGGCGGGGCGGCCGGAGAGGCGACCGGAGGGGGGGCGGGAGAGGGAGGCGGCCAGGAGGAGGGGATCCGCTCGGTCGTCCGGGAGAAGACGCTCTTCGCGGGGATCCGCCGTCCCATCCAGACCCGCGCCGACCTGGTGCCACGGATCGAGCGGCTGCAGGAGGTGCTGGGCGACCGCGTCGCCGGCCCTCTCACCCACATCTTCCGCTTCGACACCCCGGTGACGGGGTACGACTCGGAGATCGGCTACCCGGTGGGGGAGGTGGTGAACGAAGGGGAGATCCGCACCCACACCCTGCGCTCCATGCACTTCTTCGCCAACATCCACGAGGGCTCGTTGGCCACGCTGCCGGGGACGCGGGCCCGCCTGAGCGCGTACATGGACCGGGTGGGGCTCTCCCCCGAGCTGGAGCTGGTGGAGGTCTTCCACCGCTACGATCCGGACAACCCCGACAACCAGCGCGTCGAGAGCATGGCCTCCTACCTCCCCTGGCCCCAGAAGTACCGCCAGGAGCTGGTGCGGGTCCTGGGCGAGGACGTCGCTCGCGTCGTGTGGGAGGGTGGCGAGGCTATGACCCCTCACACCCTGGTGGACGAGCGGGCCCGTTGGGTGGGCGCCTCCATCGAGCGCCTGAAGGCCCACAGCACGCAGGAGGAGCAGTTCGACGTCCTCTCCCGGGTGTGCCTCCTCCGCCCCCCGGAGGACATCGCACGCTACAAGGAGATCTACGAGGCGGCCGGGGGGGACATCCGGGAGGTGCTGAGGGTGCACCAGGAGCACTTCCTCCAGAACGGGCGCACCCGGGGGTGGTTCGATCTCCCCACCTTCGACGGGAAGGTCCTGCACGCGAGCAAGGTGCCCTACAACGAGGAGGCGTACCTGGCGGCCACCACGCCCGAGGAGGTGCGCAAGTCCTTCTGCTTCTGCGCACTGGTGCGGGAAGCGGAGAGCCCCCGCATCGACCCCGTCTTCTGCTACCGCGCCGCCGGGTGGGACCGGCAGTTCTACGAGTCCATCATGGGGGTGGAGTTCAAGCGCTGCGAGATCACCCACTCCATCCTGAAGGGGGATCGCTTCTGCGCCTGGGACTACTACCTGACCTGAGGGGCGGGTAGGCGATCGAGCGCCTCGGCCGCGTAGATCCTCACCTCGAAGTCCGGGTCGGACAGGGCGCGCTCCAGCGTCCATTCCACTCCCCTCTTGCATCATATCGAGCCTCTATATATCGTGGGTCTAGTCAACTGAACCGGTCCCTCCCGGAGCGGCCATGACCGAGCGAGATCCCGCCGTCGAGCCCCAGAGCCTCACCAAGCACTTCAACGAGGCGCTCATCCTCTCCTCCCTGGAGCGGGGGCCCAAGCACGGGTACCAACTCGCCCTCGACATCGAGGAGGGGAGCGGGGGGCGGTTCGGCTTCAAGCACGGGACGCTCTACCCCATCCTGCACAAGCTGGAGGGGGACGGCCTGATCGCGGGCGAGTGGACCGACGAGGGGCAGCGGGGGAAGCGCAAGCGCTACCGCCTCACGCAGCCCGGGGTGCGGTACCTGGAGGCGCTGCGGGTGTCCTGGGGGACGCTCCTGGAGCGCTTCACCCATCTCATGGAAGAGGAGAGGTCATGAGCCGATTCGCAGAGGCGCTGGCGGAGGCGTCCTCCCGGCTTACGGTGCCGGAGCCGGTGCGGTCCCGGATCCTCCTGGAAGTGGCCGCCGACATGGACGACCTCTACCGAACCTACCTGGAGCGGGGGCACGCGGAGGAAGAGGCCCGGGAGGGGGTCCTGGAGCACTTCGACCTCTCCCAGGAGGCGCTCCGGGAGCTGGCCGCGGTCCACGACACGCCGCTGGACCGCTCGCTCCGGAGCCTGTCGGGGCAGGCTCGCGCACCCTGGGCCCGGACGCTCCTGGCGCTCCTGGGACTCTTCGTCGCGCTGGGCTCGGGGGGCCTCCTCCTGCGCGGCGAGCTTCTCTCCCACGCCAGCCCGCTGGCCTGGGCACTCCTGGCGCTTCTGGCCGCGGGGGTGGGGGGAGGGGCCTGGCGAGGCTGGTCCCTGCGGAGCGCGGGCGCGGGCACGCTGCCGCCCGGGCGCTCGGGCACGGGGTTCCTCCTGGGGCTGGCGGCCCTCCAGGTGCTCCTGGGGCTCGCGGGGGTCTGGGTGGAGCTCTACCGGAGCGGCCTCGCCATCCGATCCGCCCCCGGCCAGGCGATGCTCCACCTGGTGGGGTGGCTCCACCTGGCCTCGGCCACCCTGGTGGTCTCGCTCTCGGGCGCGCTCGTCCTGGGGTTCCTCTGGTTCTTCCTGGAAACCCATGCGCAACGCCTTCAGGCGGCGGCGGCCACCCGGCTCCTGGAAACGACCCCGTGAATCGGGTCCGTCACCTTCGAAAGGAACGCTCGTCATGCCTGCGTTGATCCGGATGTCCGGGCCCTGGGGCCCGGTCATGGTGGTCCTGGGTGCGGTGGTCCTGGTCCTGGCTGTCTACGGAGTCCTGACCGCGGCCCGCGGGGGTGGGGCGCTCCGCGTGCGGGAGAGTGCCGACACCCTGCTCTTCTGGGGGGTGGCTTCGGTGGTGCTGGGGTTCCTGGGGCAGTGTACCGCCGCCTACCTGGCGCTGGGCGCCATCCTGGCGGCCAGCGAGATCTCTCCGGCCGTGGTAGCCGAGGGGTTCGCCGTCTCCTTCCTCCCCACCCTCATGGGGATGGCCATCTTCGCCTTCGCCGCGGTGGTGTGGGCCTGTCTGCGCTTCCTCCCCTTCCGGGTGGTGCGCCCGGCGCCGGCTCTCCTCCTCCCCCTCCTCCTGGCGGGGTGTGGAGTGGGGAGCGCCCAGGGGCCGGCCGCCATCGGGGAGGGAGTGTGGGCCTTCGCCTCCCCGCCCAGCACCTTCCTCTGGGAGTTCACCCAAGGGGCCGACGGGAGCCTGGCCTGCACGGTGCACGACGTCCAGGGCGGGCTCAAGTTCATGGAGACCCCCTGCGCGTCGGTCTCGCTGACGGGCGATAGCCTCGCCGTCACCATGCCCAACGGCGTCGGCTATTCCGGTCGGGTGGAGTTGGAGCGCGGGCGGATCCAGGGACAGATCCTCTATCCGGCCGGGGGCGGGATGGACGCGCCGCTCCGCTGGGCACCCCGGGAACACTACCCCACCCTGTGGGCGGCCGGGCCTGAGGCCGGGCCCTACGCCTACCAGGCCCCCCTGGACACGGGAGACGGCTTCCCCGTGGCCGACGCCGCGTCGGCGGGCGTGGATGCGGCGGCGCTCGTGCGCACGGTGGAGGCGATCCGGAGGGGGGAGGCGGGGTTCCTGAAGTCGCTCCTGGTGGCGCGGGGCGGATCGCTGATCCTGGAGGAGTACTTCCACGGCTACGGACCAGACGACCTCTCACCCATCCAGTCGTGCACGAAGAGCGTCTCCTCCCTCCTGGTGGGGGTGGCCATCGGGGAGGGGCGGATCGCGGGGGTGGGCGCCCCACTCCTGGAATTCTTCCCCTCCGAGCGGGCGGGGGCGGCGGCGGGATGGGAGGGGCTCACCCTCGAGAACCTCCTTACCATGAGCCTGGCGCTGGACTGGAGCCCCGAGGAGGCGGAGAACCTGCACGGAGCGGGGCCCGGGGCCTTCCGCACCATCCTGGCCCGGCGCGTGGCCGGCCGGCCCGGGACCGACTGGGCCTACGTGAACATGAACGCGAACCTCCTGGGCGGGGTCCTGCGCCAGGCCACGGGTGAGCACGCCGACGTCTTCGCCCGCCGGGCCCTCTTCGAGCCGCTCGGGATCACGACGTGGGACTGGGAGTGGGGGAAGGAGGAGGGGTACCCCCTCATGGACGGAAGCCTGCACCTCACCCCCCGGGGGATGGCCCGCCTTGGGGCGATGGTGGCGGGCGGCGGGGTGTGGCGGGGGAGGCGGATCGTCGACGAGGCGTGGATCCGCGCCTCGCTCCAGCCCCGGCTGCGGGCCGGCGAGGGGCAGGAGGGGTATGGGTACTTGTGGTGGACCATGCAGGTGCCGGGGCCGGGGGGTGCGCCCCTCGATCTTCACTTCGCCAACGGGTGGGGGAGCCAGTTCATCCTCTACTTCCCGGCGCTCGACCTGGTGGTGGTCACCACCGGGGGAAACCAGGAGAACGGGAAGCACCTGGCGCTGGGGCCGGTCCTGGTGCGCGACCTCCTGCCGGGGGTGGCGTCGGGGGGAGGCCAGTGAGGCCTCGGGAGTCGGCTCGCGGGTGGGGCGCCGTGCCTGCCGCCCGGTGGCCCCTCCCGGGGGTGTCCCGTCGGGCCCTCCTGAGCGACGCCTGGCCACCCGAGGGGTTCACGCTGGAGCGCAACCGCGAGGAGTTGGCGCAGAAGGAGCGCCTCTTTCGGCGGGGGCAGAGCTTCACCTACACGGTGGTGGACCCCGCGGGGGAGCGGGTGCTGGGCAGCATCTACGTGAACCGGGGGATCGGCGGGCCCGACGCCGCGGTCTTCTTCTGGGTCCGTAGCGACATCGGATCGCCGGGGCTGGAGGAGGGGCTAAAGCGCGCCGTGCGCAGTTGGATGGAACTCGACTGGCCCTTCGGGTGGGTGGTCTTCCCCGGGCGGGATGGGGGGTGAGGTGGGGCCCGTGTCGAAGGGCACCAGCACCACCTCCCCGATGCTGTGAGGAGCGCGGGAGCACGCCATGGCGCCGGGTTTCCTGCCGGCCAGGAGACGGAGGCAGGTTGTGCGGAGGGCCAGGGGTGGGTAGGCTGCAAGCGGGCGGAATCCCGGAACCGAACAGGAGGAGGACCATGGCCGAGCAACGACTGTCCCGCCGCGATTTCATGAGGGTCACCGGAGCGGGTACCGCCGGAGTCGTCCTCGGGGGACCGGTGCAGGCGGCCTGCGCCAGGGACCTTCCGACCTCGCCCACGCCCTCGGCCATGCCCGAGCGGCCTCTGGGGAGGACGGGGCATCACACCCGGCTGTTCAGCCTGGGCGGCCAGGCCACCCTCGAGCGGCCCGGCACGCGGGACCAGTCGGTGGCCATCATCAACCGGGCCATCGACCTGGGGGTGAACTACATCGACACGGCGGCCGCCTACGGCCAGGGGATCAGCCAGACCTACATCGGAGAGGTCATGGCCACCCGCCGCCGGGAAGTGTTTCTGGCCACCAAGACCCACAACCGCACCCGGGACGGCTCGCTCCAGCTCCTGGAGCAGAGCCTCGGCCTGCTCAAGACCGACCGCCTGGACCTCTGGCAGCTCCACAACATCAGCCGCGTGGAACAGCTCGACCAGATCTTCGCCGCCGACGGAGCGATCCACGCGCTGCAGCGGGCCAGGGAGGAAGGGACGGTACGCTTCCTGGGCATCACCGGCCACGCCAATCCCGACGTGCTGCTGGAGGGGCTGAACCGGTTCCCCTTCGACACCATCCTCCTCGCCCTCAACCCGGCCGACAAGTACTTCCTCCCGTTCCAGGAGAAGCTGCTGCCCACGGCCAACGAGAAGGGGATGGGGGTCATCGCCATGAAGATCCCCGCCCGGGGGCGCATCTTCCGGGAGGGCGGCCTCACCACCATGCGCGAAACGCTGACCTGGACCATGAGCCAGCCGGTGAGCACGGTCATCGTGGGCTGCGACAACCTGACGCAGCTCGAGGAGAACGTCTCCATCGCGGCCGGGTTCCAGCAGCTCAGCAGCCACCAGATGGCGGCCATCGAGGCCAAGGTGGCGGGCTACCCCCAGGAGGCCGCCTTCTTCAAGGAGGGGGGCGCCGGGTTCAACCTGGCCGACGCCGAGGACGACCAGCAGATGGAGGCGTAGGGGGGCTCCGGCCCCCCTCCACCTCCCCTGGCGTTTCCGTCCCGCCGGGGGGATCTTCCGACCTGGCTGCCCCGCGGGGCGCGGGGCCGCGCGACGCCACGTCCGGAGGACCCCCATGCGTCACACTTTCCCGAACCCCGCTGTGCCTGGTCGGAGGAGCCGATCCCGGCTTTGCCCCCGGGTTGCCGCTCCCCTGATCGTCCTCGCGCTCGTCGCGGGGCCCCTCCCTGGTGCGGTCCAGGAGCGCCCGGCGGGACCCCCGGCCCGTCCCCTCCAGATCGACGACATGTTCCAGATCCGGAGGGTGGGGAGCCCCCTGATCAGCCCCGACGGGGCCTGGGTGGCCTATACGGTCGGCACCCCCGCATCCCCCTCCGCCGCGGGCGAGACCCGCATCTGGATGGTGCCGGCTGGGGGTGGCGATCCCATTCCCATGACCGCCAAGGGATATTCGGCGGGCAGCCCCGCCTGGAGCCCCGACGGGAAGTACCTCTCCTTCGTGGCCACCCGGGGCGACAGCGCCCACGCCCAGGTGTGGGTGCTGGACCGGCGTATGGGGGAGGGGCAGCAGCTCACCCAGGAGCGGTGGGGGATCAGCGGGTACGAGTGGTCCCCCGACGGGACCCGGCTCCTCCTCTCCATCCCCGATCCCGACCCGGTGGATACTCTGCCGGCCCACCTGAAGCCGAAGAGCGCACCCCCCTGGGAGGTCGACCGCCTCCAGTTCAAGCGAGACGGCGCGGGATACCTCACCGGAAACCGGCGTACCCATCTCTACGTCTTCGACCTGGCCACCCGGGAGACCCGGCGCCTCACCTCGGGGGATTTCGACGCCTCCTCCCCCCGCTGGAGCCCAGACGGACGGCGGGTCGCCTTCGTGGCCGACCGCACCGACAACCCGGACGGGAACGACAACACGGACATCTGGGTGGTGGCGGCCGACGGTGCCGGCCAGAACGCCGGCCTGCTCCAGGTCACCACCAACCCGGGCTCCGACTCCCAGCCGGCGTGGAGCCCCGACGGGGAGTGGATCGCCCACGTCACCGTCACCCAGCCGGAGATCATCTGGTACGCCGTGAACAAGCTGGCGCTGGCCCGGGCCGACGGGAGCGGGGAGGTGCGCATCCTGACCGAGGCGCTGGATCGCAACGTGAGCGGGCCCCGCTTCGGCGCCGATGGGCGACATGTCTACTTCCGGCTCGAGGACTCCGGGGAGAACCACCTGGCCCGGGTGGAGGTGCGCAGCGGGCGGCTGGACCGGCCGGTGGTGGGCCCCCTGACCGTGGGCGGCTTCGATCTGGGACCCCGTGGCGAGATCGTGGTGTCGGTGGCGCGCACGGACCTTCCCGGGGAGATCTTCTCCGTGGGAGTTCGCGGTGAGCTCGCCCCCCTCACCCGGGTGAACGAGGACTTCCTCGAGAAGGTCGCCCTGGGGCGGGTGGTGGAGGCCACCTATCCCAGCGCCGATGGAACGCCCATCGAGGCGTTCTTCCACCTTCCACCGGGGTTCCAGGAGGGCCTCAGGTATCCCGCCCTCCTGCGCATCCACGGGGGGCCCGTGTCCCAGTACGCCCACTCCTTCAACTTCGAGGCCCATCTCTTCGCGGCCAACGGCTACGTGGTGGTGACCCCGAACCCACGGGGCTCGTCGGGATACGGCCAGGCGTTCAGCCACGCCATCTGGGCCGACTGGGGGAACAAGGACTACGACGACGTGATGGCCGGGGT
>JBFYZE010000106.1:0-2855 GCA_041309665.1 Gemmatimonadales bacterium
CGGCGGCGGTGCGGAGGGGACCGGGCACGGTGGCCAGGGCGAGGGCCGCGAGGAGGGCCGGGAGGGCCGCTGGGCGGGGCGACATGAACGGGAACCTGTCAGCCGGCCGGCCCCGGGTCCACCCCCCGGAGCCGCCCGCGGGTCGCGCCCGTGGCGTCCAGCATCAGGGCGCCTCCACCGTCCCGCGCGTCCCCGTTCTTGGTTACACTTCTCCGCCATGGTGCCCCTCCTTCTCATCACCGCGCTCCTGCTGCTGGCGTCGGGCCTGGTGAAGGTCAGGGCGGCGGCCAGGGTCGAGATGGGCCTTCCGATCCTGGCGCTGGCCGAGCTCCTGGCTTGCGCGGGGATCGTCGCCGTCGCGTTCGCCGTGGAGCTCACCGGAGTCCAGGGGATGCTCGTCCTGGTGGGCTCGGTGGCGCTCGTGGTCGTGTCGTCGCTGCAGGTGGGGATGGAGGTGCGGCGGCGCCAGCGCCTCCGCACCGCGTCCGAGGGGGCCCGACTGGCCAACTACGTGAAGTACCCGACGCGCCGGGGTCCCTCGGAGAGGTCGCCATGAGTGATTGGATCAGCTACACCACCATCCAGGCCCTGGGGAGCCTGGGGGAGTTCGTGAGCGCGCTGGCCGTGGTGATCTCGCTCATCTACCTGGCCCGGCAGATGCAGCAGAACACCACCTCGGTGCGGGCGGCGTCGTTCAACTCCATGGTCCAGAACAGCATCCGACTGCTGGAGCAGACCTTCTCCCACGGAGACGTGGCCGAGTTCCTGGCTCGGGCCGAGACGGACCCCTCGTCGCTCACGCCAGGGGAACGGCGCAGGTGGGATGCCTACATGACCGCGGTCTACCGGCATTTCGGGAACCTGGTCTACCAGTACCGCGTGGGCGCGTTGGATCACCAGATGTGGGAGAGCTACGACCGCACGCTCCGGGACCACCTGCGCAACCCGAGCTGGGCGCAGTGGTTCCACGCCAACCGGCACGTGTTCAGCGACGCGCTGCAGGAGCACGTGGAGCAGCTCATGGACGAGCTGGCGGAGGAGCGTCGGGCGCGCTGACGCGGGCGGCGGGCGCGAGCGGGATGCGAGGGCCTCGACCGAATCTCCTTGCGCTCCCCCGCCCGGGTGGCAGAGCTTTGAAACAGGAAGGGGCCCCACCGTTCAGGACCCCTCCCGCCTCCCGAAGGGGAGGTCGCCGGCCCGCCCGACGGACGTCGGAGGCCGCGTAGGGAAGAGCAACTTCCTGGCCGGCGGAAACCGGAACGGACCTCCCCCCAACGACATCCTGGATCCCGACGCGCACGCCGCGGGCTTCCGGTCGTCCCCACGCCCCTTGGGGCGGGGCCGACGGTGGCCGCGCCGCCCGGGGGCTCCGGGCCGCCGGGCAGGGGGGGGTGGCAGGGACGCATGCAGGCGCGCTTCCGCATCCGCACGGCCCAGGGGCAGGAGATCGAGCCCCGCACGCTGGAGATCTTCTCGGAGCTGGTCCGCTCCGGGGTGATCCGGCCTCAGGACCAGGTGTTCGACGCGCTCACGGCGCAGTGGGTGGAGGCGCGGGAGCACCCGATGGTCCGCCTCTTCCACGATCCCCTGCTCCAGGAGCCTCCGGGCGGCGGCGGGCTCGCGCTCGCCCTGGCGGACCCGTCCGGCCCGTCCGCGGAGGAGCGGGAGGCGGCGTTCATCCAGAGGATGGAGGACGAGCGGCGGAGCGACCCCGAGCGGGTGCCCCTGGCGCTGGAGATCCCGGTGGTCACGGCGGCCCCCGGTGCCCGGGCACTTGCGGTCGAACGCGCGTGGGCACCCCCCGAGTTCGAGTTCGGGCGGGGCGGAGCCGGTCCGGCGGTCGACGTGCTCGCACCGCCACGCCGGCATTCGGTCCGCACCTCCCCGCGGTGGCGCGGGTTTGCCCTGGCGGGGGCGGCAGCGGCGGCTCTTGCCCTCCTCGCCGGCGTGGTCTCCCTCCGGGCGCCCGAGTCGCCCGCGGCGACCCTGCCCGGGGGCGCCAACGTGCCCGCGGCTCCTGCCGCCAGGGCGGAGGGGGTCGTGCGGGACGCAGCGCGTTCGGACTTCCTGAGCCGGGTGGCCGGCCGCCGCGACGTGGCTGGCCTCATGGAGGTTCCCGCCGTGTGGCTGGAGGGCCGGTACCTGGCGGACGCGGCGGCGCACCCCGAGGTGCGCAGCTACTGGGAAGCGGTGCGCGCGTTCGTGGACGGCATCCAGCGCGACGAGACCGGGCTGTACCGGGAGGCCTGGCTCGGAGGGGCCGGGGGGCTTGGCCTCTCGGGGCCGGTCCGCTCGCTCCGCCTGGCCACGGCGCTGGAGGACTTCGCCGCCCACGCGCCGCTCCGGGAGGAGCACTACCGGCGGGTGCGCGAGCTCGCGGCCTCGGCGCTCTCCCTCCACGACCTCCTCGTGGAGCTCGGGGAGCGGGTGACCTACGAGCCCATGCGCGGGGAGGGGATCTCGGCGGACCCGGTGCTGGAGGCCGCCGGCGCGGACCCGGCCGCGCAGCTCCTTCTGGAGGAGGCCCTGGATCGGGTGCTGGCTGCGCTGAGGTTGCCCGGAGGCGACTCGCTCAGGGACCGGGCCCGGCTCGCCGCCTGGATGGCCCAGGTCCCCTTCTGAGCCGGGGCGCTCAGCGGATGGCGCCGCGGCGCAGCAGCTTCACGAGTCCCAGGGGCGCGGACAGGAAGGGGTGGCGCCGCATGAACGGCGTCACCTCGATGGCCTTGCCCGTGTGGCGCTCCACCTTGAACGCCACGTAGTCGGCGGCGTTGGCGAAGATGAGCGCCGACTTCCCCAGGCGGAGAAGGGAAAGGAGCTTCCCCTGCCAGCGGCGCACGCGCCAGAGCCGCAGG
>JBFYZE010000107.1:0-6258 GCA_041309665.1 Gemmatimonadales bacterium
ACCCCGCCTTCGGGCCCTGGGTGGAGCGCATCGGCCCGCCCCGGATCGCGCGCGTCACCGACGCGCCCTTCGGCTACCTGGCGCGGGCCATCGTGTACCAGCAGCTCGCCGGTGCCGCGGCGTCCACCATCCACGGGCGCTTCGTGGCGGCCGTGGGTGGAACGGTGACGCCCGGACGCGTGCTGCGCGCCCCCGAGGCGGCGCTCCGCTCGGCGGGCCTCTCCCAGGGGAAGCTGGCGGCGGTGCGCGACCTTGCCGCCAAGGCTCCCCGCCTGCGTCTGGACGAGCTCCCCGTCCTGGAGGACGACGAAGTGCAGCGCCGCCTCACCACCGTGCGGGGGATCGGCCCGTGGACCGCGCACATGTTCCTCCTGTTCTTCCTGCGCCGCGCCGACGTGTGGCCCGTGGGCGACCTGGGGGTGCGCGCGGGGTACGCGCGCATCCACGGCCTGGCGGAGGTGCCCCGGGAGAAGGAGATGATCCCGCTGGGGGAGCCCTGCCGGCCCTGGCGGAGCGCCGCGGCCTGGTACTGCTGGCGGGCGCTGGAGACGGACCTGTAGACGGACCTGCGAGCTCCTGGGAGGCCTTGCCAGGGAAGTACATAGCAATATATTGATATTACAATGTATGACCTGCTCCAGACCCCTGGTCCGGTCCGGCCGGGAGCCTGGTCCCCCGATACGTGGAGACAGACCATGGAGATGGAGATCGTATTCCCCGGCGGTGCCCGCGTGGACGCGCTCATGGGCCCCCACACGGTCGTGACAAACCAGGACGGTACCGCGCCGGCGCCCTTCGGCCTCTTCCTGGCGTCCATCGGGACGTGCGCCGGGATCTACGTCCTGGGCTTCTGCCAGGCCCGCAACCTCCCCACCGAGGGCGTCAAGATCGTCCAGCGCGTGATCGCCGACCCGAACACGCGGATGGTGGACACCATCCAGCTCGACATCGTGGTGCCGCCCAGCTTCCCCGAGAAGTACCACGACGCGCTCATCCGGGCCGCGGACCAGTGCGCCGTGAAGAAGCACCTCGAGAACCCGCCGGAGTTCGAGGTGAGGACCCGGGTCCAGGCGTAGGGGCCCGGACCGCGGGCCAGCGGGCCGGTCAGCTCATCAGAAGTACTGGCGCGTCACGATGATGAAGGTGAGCACCGCCGCGATGGCGAGCGGGGCGATGTACTTCACCACGACCGCGAGCACCGTGCGTCCGGGCACGGCGCTGCCCCCCATCTCGACGTACAGGAGCAGCTTGTCCGTGCCCCAGCGCCAGCCGGCGAAGACGCAGATGAAGATGGCGCCGATGCTGAGCGCGTAGTTCCCCCAGATGATGTTCTGGATGTCGAGCCAGCCGACCTCCGTGAACCACGCGTTGCCGCCCTGTGAAAGTGCAGAGGGAATGGCGAGGGCGAGGCAGGCGGTGGAGACGACGGCCGAGGCCTTGTGGCGATTCCAGCCGCGCTGGTCCACGAAGTATGCCACCACGACCTCGAGGAGCGAGATCGTCGAGGTCAGCGCCGCGATGACCAGGCAGATGAAGAAGAGGATCCCGAAGAGGTAACCGAACGGCATGGCCGCGAACACCGTGGGGAGCACCACGAAGACCAGCCCCGGTCCTCCCTGGACCTCGCCCCCGGCCGAGAAGAGGGCGGGGAAGATGATGAGCCCCGCCAGGACGGCGACGAACGTGTCGGCCAGCGCCACCGAGATCCCCGCGAAGGGGAGGCTCTGCTCCTTGGGGAAGTAGGAGCCGTACGTGATCATCGTGCCCATGCCGAGCGACATGGAGAACAGCGCCTGCCCCACCGCGAGCACCACGATCCGCGGCGACAGCTCGCTGAGGTCGGGGCGGAGGAAGTAGGCGAGCCCCGCCCCGGCGCCGGGGAGCGTCACGGCCCGGATCAGCAGGACGAAGAGCACGCCGAGCAGCACGGGCATGAGGATCTTCGACGCCCGCTCGATCCCGGCGGAGACTCCCCCGCGCACGACGAACGCGGTCATGAACAGGAAGAGCGCCGTGAGCCCCACCGCGGGGACGGCGCTCCCGATGAAGCCGGTGAAGATCTCGCCGCTCGCCCCGGCTTCGAGTCCCGGTCCGAAGCGCCCCATGACCGCCATCCAGAGGTAGCCGACGGTCCACCCCGCGATCACGCTGTAGAACGCCAGGATGAAGAAGCCGGCCAGCACCCCCATCACGCCCAGGAGCGGCCACGCCGACCCGGGCGCCAGCGCCCTGAACGCGCCCACGGGGTTGCGCTCGGTGGCCCTCCCCAACGCCAGCTCGGTGAAGAGCACCGGCACGCCGATGGAGAGCACGCACGTGAGGTAGACCAGGAGGAAGATGCCCCCCCCGCCCTCCGAGGCCATGTAGGGGAAGCGCCAGATGTTGCCGAGTCCGACTGCGGAGCCTGCGGCGGCAAGCACGAAGCCGAGCTTTCCGCTCCAAACGCCGCGGTCCGAGGTGGGTTGGGTGGCCATTACATGGGGCTCGAGAGGTCTCCGTTCACGCCACACCCGGGTGGCAGGACCCCTCGATATGTCAGGGAGGCGCCCGAAAAGCAAGCGCGCTCGATCGGCCGCGCTCCGCGCCCTCCTAGGCCGGATCCCGCGCTTTGAGCTCCTTGCGCATCCGGGCGTTCTCCTCCCAGGGCCGGCGCTCGAAGTACGAGTGCGTCATGTCCTTCACCTTCGGGACGAGGAGGATCAGCGCGATCAGGTTGGGGATGATGACGATGGCCAGGGCGATGTCGCCCATCGCCCACACCACGGCCAGCGGGACCACGGCACCCATGTAGTGCATGAGCACGTACACGATCTTGTACGGGAGCACCGCCTGATGTCCGAACAGGTAGTTGGCGCACCGATCCCCGTAGTAGCTCCACGAGATGGCGGTGGAGACGGCGAAGAGGATGGTGCTGATGAGGACGACGATGTTGCCCCACGTTCCCGGGAGCCCCTTGGAGAACGCCGCCATGGTGAGGGGCGAGCCGCTCTCGGCCGCGTTCCCCCAGAGGGCAGCGTGCGTGGCTCCGTCGTCCGACACTGCCTGGAACTCGGCCGGCCGGACCACGCCGGTGAAAGGCTGCGTCATGGCGCCGTCCGCGTACAGCGTGTCCACGGACGCCTCGTGCCACGACACCCTCGCGGCCCCCACGCCCGTTTCGACGTGCACGCCGTTCTCGATGCGGATCTCGGCGGGGGGGGTGGTGGACACGTACCTGCCTGACTCCAGCAGCGTGGTGTAGCTCAGGTCCCCGCCCCGGAGCGTGACCTCGGTGGGGAAGCGGGCGGTGTGCATGCCCGTCATGACGATCACGATCCCCGTCATCGAGCAGATGACGATGGTGTCGATGAAGGGCTCGAGGAGCGCGACCACGCCCTCCGACACGGGCTCGTCGGTCTTCGCGGCCGCGTGCGCGATGGGCGCAGACCCTTGGCCGGCCTCGTTGGAGAAGAGGCCTCGGCGTACGCCCCACATCATGGTCATCACGAAGACCCCCGCCCCCGTGCCCGCCACGCCGGACGTCGGGTTGAAGGCCTCCCGGAAGATGGTGAGGACGGCCGGGAAGAACTGGTCGTAGAAGCGGACGATGATGAAGAGGGCCCCGGCCACGTAGATCATGGCCATGAGCGGGGCCAGGATGGAGGTCACCTTCCCGATGCGCGTGATCCCGCCCAGGATCGTGGCCGCCACGAACCCCGCGGTGATGAGGCCGGTGATCCACACCGGGATCCCCCACACGGTCTGGACGTTGTCCGCGACGGTGTTCGCCTGGACCGCGTTCCCGGTGAGGAAGGCGGTGAAGGCCAGCATGATCGCGAAGAAGACGGCCATGGGCTTCCACTTCGGACCCAGGCCGCGCTCGATGTAGTACATGGGACCGCCCGACACCGAGCCCTCCCACTTGTGCTTGCCCCCCTCCGCGTCCACGTCGCGGTAATGCTGGGCGAGCGTCACCTCCGTGTACTTGGTGGCCATGCCGAGGAACGCGGTCATCCACATCCAGAAGAGCGCCCCGGGGCCGCCCAGGTGGATGGCGATGGCCACGCCGGCGATGTTGCCGATCCCCACCGTGGCCGACAGCGCCGTGGTCAGCGCCTGGAAGTGGGTGACGTCGCCCGGCTCGTTGGGGTCGTCGTAGATCCCTGAAGTGACCGCGAACCCGTGGCCGAGCTTGCGGAGCTGGATGAAGCCCAGGTAGAGGGTGAGGTAGAACCCCGCGCCCAGCAGCAGGACCACCATGAAGGGGACGTTCTCGCCCCCGACCGGGAAGCCCCGCTCCACGACGTTGGTGTTCAGCCAGCCGACGATGCTCTGGAGGAGGTCCATGCGGGGGTCCGTCCCGGGCGAAGGTTCTGGGGAGCCGCACGCGGTTCCCGGGTGTCGAGGCGTCGAACAATGCCCCGCCTCACCGCATGGGGCAAGGCGGGGCCGTGGGGCGGCGGCCGGCTAGAAGCGCGCGTCCGCCGCCGCCACCGCGTTCAGGAGCACGTCCACGCCGGCAGCCACGTCCTCGGGCTTGGTGAACTCCCTGGGGGAGTGGCTGACCCCGCCCACGCTGGGCACGAAGATCATCGCCATGGGACAGATGAGCGCCATCATCTGGGCGTCGTGCCCGGCGCCGCTGGGCATCCGCCGGCTGGAGAGGCCCAGCGACGTCGCGCTCGCCTCCACCGCCTCCACCAGGGCGGGGTCCGAGACGGCCGGCTTGCTGCTCGTGACGTCGCGGAACGTGAACGTGGTGTCGGTGGCGTCGCCGATCTCGCGGCCGATCTGGCGGAAGCGCTCGGCGAAGCGCTGGATCTTCGCGTCATCGAGGTCGCGCAGGTCCACGGAAAGCTCCACGCGCCCGGCGATGACGTTGCGCGTGTTGGGCGTCGGCACCAGCCGGCCCACGGTGGCCACCTGGCGGCCGGGCTCGCCGCGGATGGCGTCGTTCACGGCCACCGTGAACTTCGCCGCGGCCAGCACGGCGTCCTGACGCTGGTCCATGGGGGTGGCGCCGGCGTGGTTTGCGAAACCCTCCACGACCACCTCGATCCAGCGAAGCCCCACGATCCCCTCCACCACGCCGATCTGGAGCCCGGCCTGGTCGAGGAAGCCGCCCTGCTCGATGTGGATCTCCATGTAGCAGGCCGCGCTCCCCTTGGCGCGGGCCTCGGATTCGAGGCGCGCCACGTCGCCGCCCACGATCCCGATCCCCTCGCGGATGGTCCTGCCCGAGCGCGCCACGCTGTCCATGTCCACGGCGCCGAGCTGGCCGAGGGCGAGCTTGCTCCCGATGACGCCCCCCTCTTCGTTGGACCACACCACCACCTCGAGAGGGTGGCGCAGGCGGACGTTCTGCTCCTGGAGGGAGAGGGCCACCTCCAGGGCGCCGAAGGTGCCCACCGGCCCGTCGAAGTTCCCGCCGTCGGTCACCGAATCCACGTGGGAGCCGATGACGATGGGCGGGAGCCCGGACGTGCTCCCCTCCAGCCGCCCCACGATGTTCCCGGCCGCGTCGATGCGCGGGGTGAGACTAGCCTGGCGGTAGAGGTCCATGGTGAACGCGCGCCCGGCCAGGTCCCCCTCGCTGTACGCCACGCGGTTGATCCCCCCCGGGGTGCGCCCGATGGAGTCCATCTGCGCCAGCCAGCCGTTCACGCGCGCGCCGTTGGCGCGCAGGGGGGGCGCGGAGGCCGCGCCCAGGCTGGCGAAGGGGCCGCTGGCGAAGGGGGCGGCCGCGGCCAAGGTGGCGGCCCTGCCGAGGAAGTCACGACGTCGCATGGGGGCTCCTTGCGCGAGGCGGGCGGGAGGGAGGGAAGGGGGGGGTAAGGCTACCGCGGCCCCCCACCCTCCGCCACTCCGTTGGCGAAGTGGGCGTGCAGGATCCGGATGCCCCCGTCGCGCGGGACGAGGACGAAGGTCACCGGCCCCTTCTGGGGGGGACCCTGCGAGCCGGCGCGGGCGAAGAGCCACTGCGCGAGCACCAGGGCCGTATCCCCCTCCCAGCGCACCTCCACGTCCTCGAGCCAGAGGCGAGATCCCGTGGCTGCGCCTCCCGGCCGGAAGCCGAAGCCGCGGTGGTGCTCACGGAGGGCGTCGATCCCTTGGATCAGCCCGTCGCGCTCCGAGGAGAAGTAGGTCACGTTGCGGTCGACCACGAAGAGCCTGTCCACCTCGTCCAGGTCGTAGCTGCTCCAGGCGGCGACCCAGGCGTCGAGCGTGGTGCGGAGCGCGGCGTCGCGCTCCTGGGGGAAGGGACGGAATGCCCAGGCG
>JBFYZE010000108.1:0-16049 GCA_041309665.1 Gemmatimonadales bacterium
GGGGGCGTGGGGCCCTTCCAGGTCTGCCTCCTTGGCACCCTGGGGTTGTTTGTCGCCTGGCGCTTCGTCCTGGGCGTCTCCGAGGCGCCCACCTACCCCGGGGCGGCGGAGGGCGTGTCGCGTTGGGTGCTTCCGGCCTACCAGGCCCGCGCCAACGGCATCATCATCGGGTCCATCGGGCTGGGCTCGGCGCTCACCCCTCCCCTGGTCTCCCTGGTGATGGTGCGGTGGGGATGGCGGGCCGCCCTGTTGGCGTCGGCGATCCCTGCGCTGGCGGTCGCGCTCGTCTGGCTGCGGGTGAGGGAGCCGCCCCGGGCCGTTCCCCCGGCGGCGCCGGCGAGGGCTCCCGCCGAGCCACTGCTCCCCGAGCCCCTGCCCGGTGTCCCCGGCGGCAGCCGTCCCGCGCATACACTGCGCACCAGGAGCTTCGCCCTCCTGACCGCCAGCTACACCCTCCAGGGTTACGTGGGCTACATATTCGTGTCGTGGTTCTACCTCTACCTGGTCCAGGAGCGGGGCTTCGACCTGGTCCGGGGCGCGTGGTGGAGCAGCCTTCCCTGGGTCCTCTCCATCGTCTCCATCCCCCTGGGAGGCTGGGCCGCCGACCGCCTCACAACTGGGCGGCTCGGGCCGGTGTGGGGGCGGCGCGCCGTGCCCATGGTCGGGATGGCCGGCTCGGGCGTCCTCATCTCCGTGGGCGCCCACACCGGGAGCCCGGTCACGGCCGCCGTGTCCCTGGCCTTCGCCACGGCGCTGGTGCTGTGCGTGGAGGGCCCGTTCTGGGCCATGATGATGCGCGTGTCCGGGCCCCGGAGCGGGACCGCCGGCGGGATCATGAACATGGGGAGCAACCTGGGCGGCCTGGTGTCTCCCGCCCTGACCCCGCTGCTGGCCGCCTGGGTGGGGTGGGAGGCGGCGCTCCATGTCGCCGCGGCGCTCGCCGTGGCGGCCGCGCTGCTCTGGCTCGGGGTCCGGCCGCCCGCGGAGTCGCACTAGACATCCCGGGCCCGGCGGAGCAGTATGTCCGCACCCGTGCCGCCCACGCGGTCGGATGACCCTCCTGCGCCCCCGAGCCGGAGACCCCCATGAATCGTCGTACAGCCCTCACCCTCGCTGCCTGCTCGGCCCTCGCCGTCGCGCTGCCACCCTCTCCCGCGTCAGCCCAGTCGGGGAAGGAGACGGTCGCCCGCTTCCTCGACGCCAACGGCGCGCGCTTCGGCCAGGTGGCCCAGCAGATCTGGGACTTCGCCGAGGTGGGCTACCAGGAGACGCGGAGCTCCGCCCTCCTCCAGAGCACGCTGAAGGAGGCCGGCTTCACCGTGGAGGCCGGCGTGGCCGGGATCCCCACGGCGTTCGTGGCGAGCTGGAGCAACGGCGCAGGGCCCATCATCGGGATCCTGGCCGAGTTCGACGCGCTCCCGGGGATCACCCAGGACCGCATGGCCGAGCGCGCTCCCATCGCCGACAAGCCCTCCGGCCACGCCTGCGGGCACCACCTCTTCGGCGCCGGCTCCACCGCCGCGGCCATCGCCGTGAAGGAGTGGATGAGCGCCTCGGGCCAGAAGGGCACCATCCGGCTCTACGGCACCCCCGCCGAGGAGGGCGGCGCCGGCAAGGTCTACATGGTCCGATCCGGGCTGTTCAAGGATGTGGACGTGGCGCTCCACTGGCACCCTTCGGACCGCAACGGCGCCGACGCGGCCAGCAGCCTGGCCAACAAGAGCGCCAAGTTCCGCTTCCGCGGCGTGAGCGCCCACGCCGCCGCGTCCCCCGACCGGGGCCGGTCGGCGCTTGATGCGGTGGAGGCCATGAACCACATGGTGAACCTGATGCGCGAGCACGTGCCGCAGGAGACGCGCATCCACTACGTCATCACCTACGGCGGTGCCGCACCCAACGTGGTCCCCGACTTCGCCGAGGTGTTCTACTACACGCGCAACCCCGACCCCGCCAACGTGGCCTCCATCTTCGAGCGCGTGGTGAAGGCCGCCGAGGGCGCGGCCCTCGGCACCGGCACGGAGATGGAGTACGAGGTCATCCACGGTCTCTACAACCTGCTCCCCAACATCGCGCTCCAGCAGGCGATCCACGCCAACCTGGAGCGGGTGGGCGGGGTGACATGGACGGCCGAGGAGCGTGCCTTCGCCGAAGCCATCCACAAGACGCTGGAGGCGGACGCTCCCCCCCTGGAGATCGTCACGCAGGTAGCTCCGTTCCAGGTCGTGGAGGCGGGGGGCGGCGGCTCCACCGACGTGGCCGACGTGTCGTGGGTGGTCCCGACCGGCGGGATGCGGGCGGCCACCTGGGTGCCCGGCACCGCCGCCCACTCCTGGCAGGCCATCGCCGCGGGCGGAACGAGCATCGGGGAGAAGGGGCTCCTCGTCGCGGCCAAGACCCTGGCCATGACCGCCGTGGACCTCTTCACGACCCCTTCGTTGGTGGCCGAGGCGAAGGCCGAGCACGGAAAGCGCGTGGGGCCGGACTTCGTCTACAAGCCGCTGGTTGGGGACCGGCCTCCGCCCCTGGACTACCGGAAGGCGGCTGGCCCGGGAGGGGAGTAGGTCGGAAGGTGCGGCCTCGGGCCTGCCCCGGACCTCGCCGGCCACGATTGACACGAATCTCGTGTCATGCCCAGGACCCTCAGGGACGTCACGGTGACGTTGGACGAGGAGACCGCCCGGTGGGCCCGCATCGAGGCGGCGCGCCGGTCTTCGTTGACACCGACGTCCTCGTCAACGAGCGGGACCGGGCGGAAGCCCGGGAGGACGTGGGAAGCCTGCGGGCCTGGGCGCCGCTCGCCTTGGACCACGAGGTCGTGGAGTCGGCCTGGAACGTGGAGGACCGATTAGGCCTCTCGTGGTGGGATGCCCTCATCGTCGCCGCAGCGATGAGGGCGGGCTGCTCGTGGCTCCTGACGAAGGATCTCCACGACGAACAGGAGTTCTTCGGCGTCAAGGTGATCAGCCCCTTCACGCACGCTCCCGGAGAGGTCCTGGGCTCGGCGTGAGCGGCACGGCCCATTGAGGAGGGCCGGGGGCTCCACGCCCCCGGCCCTCCTCCCTTCCCCCCCACCCCACCCCTTCTCAGCCTGCGCGCAGCAGGCGCACGTCGCCGCTCACGGTCTTCAGCGTGATGGGGCGGCCCCCGTCGCCGATGGTCGCGTGCATGGGCTGGCCCGGCCAGCGGCGGCCGATGCGCCCGGTGAGCTTCATCTCGAAGTCGGAGGTCAGATCGCCGGACACGGCCTGGAAGTGGACGTCCGCGTTCACCGCCGCCGGGAGCCGGAGCGTGATGTCACCGCTCACCGTGTTGAAGTCCAACTCGTCCCATCCGTCGGACCCCATGGACACGTCCAGGTCACCGCTCACCGCGTGCGCCTTGGCCAGTCCGGTTGTGGCGATGGTGACGTCGCCGCTCACCGTGGAGGCAGACACGTCGCTCCGAAGGCCGGACGCGTGCACGTCCCCGGATACCAGTCCGACCTCCAGGGGCGTCCCGGCGGGGAGCTTCACCACGAAGTCCACGCTCACGTCGATGGAGCGGTTCCGGCGGAAAAGCCCGCGCCGGACGTTGCCGCCCTCGCAGTCGTCGCCCCCACCGGTGTCACCGTAGACGGCGCAGATGGTCACGTCGGCGCCGTCCTTCACCACCCGGACCTCGACCTGTTCGAAGTCGTCCCGGTCTCCCTTCTTCACCGCCGTCACTTCCACCCCATTCCCGGTGGCGAGCTCGGCGCGGATGTTCCCCGAGAGCCCCTTCACTTCCAGAGTCCCCCCCCGCGCGATGCTGCCACTCCACCGGAAGGGCTCCTGCGCCCCCGCCCCCGATACCGCCACCGCCAGCGCCAGCAGAGCCCCCGCAGCCAGCGTTCCCCGGATCCCCTTCATCGTCGTCCTCCCCGTCGTGTGAACCGCCCGCCTACAACGTCTCGGACGGGTGCACCGTCGAAAAAGTTGCAATGGAAACCGCCTCCCGGATGCGCCCGTAGGGGCATGGGACCGCGCGTCGCGGGAGTCGCGGGAGTGGATCGGCGACGACAGGACCAGGGGGGGGGGATGATGGGTTCGATGGGGCAGCACCTCCGGACCACGTTTCGGAAGCTCGCCAGGGCGCCGCTCTTCAGCGCCGTGGCCATCCTCACGCTGGCGGCGGGGATCGGTAGCAACGCCGCCATCTTCTCGGTGGTGAACGCGGTGCTCCTCAGGCCCCTTCCCTTCGAGGACCCGGAGCGCCTGGTGGGCATCTGGCACACGGCCCCGGGGCTGGGCTTCGACGAGGTGAACCAGTCGCCGGCGCTCCACTTCACCTATGCTGCCGACAGCCGGACCTTCGAGAGCGTGGGGATGTGGGACAACGGCTCGGTGTCGGTGACCGGGGTCGCCGAGCCCGAGCAGGTCCCCAGCATGAGCCTGACGTACCAGGTCCTCCCCATGCTGGGGATCAAGCCCGCGTTGGGCCGGGTGTTCAGCCCCGAAGACGATTCACCCGGCACGCCGGAGACCGTGATGCTGGGCCACGGCTACTGGCAGCGCCGCTTCGGCGGCGACCCGGGCGCGGTGGGTCGGACCGTCACCGTGAACGGCACGCCGCGGGAGATCATCGGCGTCCTCCCCGCCGGGCTCCGCTTCCTCTCCTACGACCCGGGTGTGTACGTCCCCTTCCGGTTCGATCCGACCACGGTGACGGTCGGGAATTTCAGCTATCAGGCCATCGGCCGGCTCAGGCCCGACGCCACGCTGGCGCAGGCCAACGCCGACGTGGAGCGCATGATCCCGCTCTCGGTGGAGCAGCACCCGGGCGGGATCACCCTGGGGATGCTGGAGCAGGCGAAGTTCGGTGCCCTGGTGCGCCCACTGAAGCAGGACGTGGTGGGTGACGTAGGCGACGTGCTCTGGGTGCTCCTGGGAACGGTGGCCATGGTGCTCCTCATCGCATGCGCCAACGTGGCCAACCTCTTCCTCGTGCGTGCCGAAGGGCGGCAGCGGGAGATGGCGGTGCGCACCGCCATGGGCGCGAGCCGCGGGAGCCTCACGGCGCAGCTTCTGGGCGAGAGCGTGATCCTCGGCGTCGCCGCCGGCATCCTCGGCCTGCTCCTTGCGATGGCGGGGCTGAAGTTCCTGGTGGCGCTGGGCCCCGAGAGCCTCCCCCGCCTGGACGAGATCGGCGTGGACATGCGCGTGCTGGGCTTCACGTTCGTCGTGTCCGTGCTCGCTGGACTCCTCTTCGGCCTCCTCCCTGCGCTTCGCCTGGGGATGGGCGACCTGGTGGGCGCCCTGAAGGAAGCGGGCCGCGGCGGGAGCGCGGGCAAGGAGCGACACCTGGCCCGCAACATCCTGGTGGTGGCCCAGATGGCGCTGGCGCTCGTGCTCCTCACCGGCTCCGGCCTCATGGTCCGGAGCTTCCAGGCTCTCCGCGCCGTGGATCCCGGGTTCACGGCGCCCGGGGAGGTGGTGACGTTCCGGGTGACGATCCCCGCGGCCGAGGAGCGCGACCCCCTCCTGGTGGCCCAGGCGCACCGCGAGATCCTGCGGCGCATCCAGGCGCTCCCCGGTGTGGCCTCGGCGGCGTTCTCGTCGTCGGTCACCCTGGACGGGAACGACAACAACGACGCCCTCGAGAACGCCGACCGGCCGGTCCAGGGAGACCAGATCCCTCCCATCCGGCGCTTCAAGTTCGTGGGCGCGGGCTACTTCGAGACCATGGGCAATCGGCTCCTGGCGGGCCGCGCCCTCACCTGGGACGACGCCGAGCAGCACGCCAAGGTGGCGGTGGTGACGGAGAACCTGGCCCGGGAGGAGTGGGGAGACCCGGTGGCGGCGGTGGGGAAGCGGGTCCGGAACTTTCTGGGCCAGGGAGGCACCGGCCCGTGGTACGAGGTGGTGGGGGTGGTGGGCGACATCCGCGACAACGGCGTGGGGCAGGACCCGGTGGCCACGGTGTACTGGCCCCAGATCGTGGACGACTTCTTCGGCGGCCAGATCTATACGCCGCGCTCCGTGAGCTTCGCGGTTCGCGCGAAGACCGGCGACCCAGCATCTCTCCGCCCGGCGCTGCGACAGACGGTCTGGTCGGTGAACCCCAGCCTCCCGCTGGCGCAGGAGCGCACGCTCCAGGAGCTGGCGTCCCGCTCCATGGCGCAGACGTCGTTCACCCTCATCATGCTGGCCATCGCCGCCGGCGTGGCCCTCTTCCTGGGCTCGGTGGGGATCTACGGCGTGATCTCGTACGTGGTGTCCCAGCGCACCCGGGAGATCGGCGTGCGCATGGCCATGGGCGCCGAGGAAGCCGACGTGAGCCGGATGGTGCTGCGGCAGGCAGGTGTGCTGGCGGGGCTCGGCGTGGTGGTGGGGCTCGCCGCCGCGGCAGGGCTCACCCGTCTCATGGCCTCGCTCCTGTTCGGGGTGAGCCCGCTGGACCCGGTGACGTTCGGGGGCGTGGCGGTGGTGCTCTCAGCCGTCGCGCTGCTCGCGAGCTGGCTCCCGGCGCGGAGGGCGGCGCGGGTGGATCCGGTGGTGGCGCTGAGGTTCGAGTAGCGGCTCGTGGTCGTGGGCGCTCGGCGTGCCCCTCCTTCGGGGACCGCTCGGCCTATCGGCTCCTCTGGTCGTGAGGTCGGGGTGCTCTGGGCCTCGACTTAGCGGCGCCGGGCACCCCGTACCATAGCGCGGCTCGAAAGCGGGGACCGCTCGGCCTGCGAGCACGTCCGGTCGGAGGACCTGAGTGGTCTGGGCCTCGCTTGGTGGCGCCGGGGCCCGGACGACACGGCGCGGAGGGTCGACACGGAGGGTCGACACCGCACTTGTCCACCCCTCGGCCGGGTCGTACCCTACGCCCGATCCTCCGGATCGGCGGGATTCCCCGGAGCGTTCCCGAGGGCCCCCCTCGCGGGAAGCCACGGCCTCGTACGGTCGCAGACACGACGCGAGGCGTGTCGGACCCACGCACAGCCGTGGGGAGGAGGTTGATCCAATGTCGCTGATGGCGTTGACGAGACGGCGGTTCCTGTCGGCGTTCGCAGGCGCTGGCGCGAGTCTCCCGTTCCTGCGCAACTCCCGGACCATCCCTCCGGGCCCCCCCAACCGCCCGCTCATCGTCACGAGCAAGACCAACGCCTTCGTGCGGGAGGCGCTCACCACCACCGCACTCGGGGTCCTGGAAGCGGGCGGGAGCCCCCTCGACGCCGCGGAGAAGGCCACCAACGTGGCCGAGCTCGATCCGCGAGACCCCACCGTCGGGTACGGGGGCGATCCGAACGAGGAGGGCTTCCTCCAGCTCGACGCCTCGGTGATGTCGGGGCCCGACGGCAACAGCGCGGGCGCCGTGGCGGCGCTGGAGAACATCAAGACGCCTTGCTCGGTCGCACGCCTGGTGATGGAGCGGACCGATCACCTGATGCTGGTGGGCAAGGGCGCGCTCAAGTTCGCCAAGATGCACGGCTTCAAGGAGGAAGACCTGCTGACCGACCAGGCGCGCCAGCACTGGCTCGAATGGAAGGAGACGCTCAGCCCGCGTGACTACTACAACCCACCCAGGGCCAAGCGCGGCCCGGACCGGCCCGAGCTTCCCTCCTGGTACGACCCCCAGGACCTCGACACCATCAACGTCCTGGTGCTCGACCGGAACGGAGACATGGCCGGCGTCACGAGCACGGTCGGTCACCATTTCAAGATCGTGGGGCGGGTGGGCGACTCGCCCATCATCGGAGCCGGGCTCTACCTGGACAACGCCGTCGGCGCAGCCGGCGCCACCGGCCACGGTGAGGAGTCCATCAAGACGTGCGCCAGCTTCCTTGCCGTCGAGAAGATGCGGGAAGGCATGTCGCCCGTCGACGCGTGCCGGTTCGTCTGCCAGCGGGTCGTGGATCGGCACGGGGGCCGGCCTCTGCTGACCCTGAAGCTGGTGGCGCTGAACAAGCAGGGCGACTACGGATGCGCCGGCGTGCGCGGGGTGCTGGACCAGGACAAGAGGAACGTCGTGGGGCCTGGCTTCTTCGTGCACGACGCCCGGGGCCCACGCCTCGAGCCGGGCGTGGCGCTCCTGCCTCCCATGACCGAGGCGGAACTGAGCCTGATTCCCTGGCGGTGACGCCGCGCCTGCCGGGCGCCGCGCTCCTGTCGGCAGGTCGCCCGCAGACCTATCCTGACCGGCGATACGGTTGCGCCCACCGCCAGCCGGGCTTCCGTCCTCTGGAGGTCTCATGTCACGCGCGTCCTCTTCCGCTCTCGTCCTCCTCGCCCTGCTGACCGTCCCCACCCCGGGGACCGCCCAGGAGCTCCGCCGGGAGCTGGACAACCTCCCCTTCCTGCGCAGCTACACGTCGGCGCGCGTGTCCAGCACGGACCCCGCGGGCGCGAACGACGACGGGACCGGGGGTCGGCCGATCCAAGCCGGGGAGACGCGCACGATCGGCGAGCTCACCGGGCCGGGGATCATCACGCACATGTGGTTCACGATCGCCACGACCGACCGCTGGCACCTCAAGAACCTCGTCCTGCGCGTCTACTGGGACGGCGAGGAGGGGCCGAGCGTCGAGTCCCCCGTCGGCGACTTCTTCGGCCTGGGGCTGGGCCGGTACTTCCTCTACGAGTCGGGCCCGCTCTCCGTAGGCTCGCAGAAGGCGCTCAACAGCTGGTTCCCGATGCCGTTCCGCCGCTCGGCGCGGATCACGGTGACCAACGAGGGGAGCGTGAACGTGGGCTCGTTCTACTACAACATCGACTACGAGAAGCACGCGTCCCTCCCCGAGGACATGGGGTACTTCCACGCCCAGTACCGCCAGGCCACGCCCAACCAGGGGTGGACCACCGAGTGGACGCGCAACGGCCAGCCGGAGGTGAACGGGAAGCCCAACCTCCGCGGGGAGGGCAACTACGTGATCCTCGAGGCCCGGGGGCGCGGCCATTACGTGGGCGTGACCCACAGCATCCTCCAGAACCAGGGCGACTGGTGGGGCGAAGGGGACGACATGTTCTTCATCGACGGCGCCACGACGCCGCAGATCGTGGGCACGGGCGCGGAGGACTACTACCTCGGCGCGTGGTGCTACGGGGGGTGCGGGATCGACCCGTTCGGCTCGAAGCGCCCCACCTTCGCCTACGAGCGCTATGGCAACCCGATGAACGGGGGGGACGACCGCGGCGCGAGCTGGATGGTGTACCGCTTCCACACGGATTCGCCGGTCGTCTTCCAGAGGGACCTGCGCGTCACCATCGAGAGCGGCCACGCCAACCACCGGTCCGACAACTACTACACGGTGGCCTACTGGTACCAGACCGAGCCGCACGCACCCTTCCCGGCGCTGCCGCCGGCCGCGGAGCGGATCCCGACGCAGAAGGACACGGGCGGCCCCACCACCGGCCGGGACTGACCGCGTGCTTCCGGCCGGGCCGCACCTCGCCCTGCGGGGCGCGCGGAAGTCCTTCGGCCCGGTGGAGGTCCTCCACGGGGTGGACTTCGACGTGCGCGCGGGAGAGGTGCACGTGCTCGCCGGCGAGAACGGCGCCGGGAAGAGCACACTGGTGAACATCCTGTCGGGGGTGCACACCCACTTCGAGGGAACGCTCGCCCTGCGGGGGGAGCCCCGCCGCTTCTCGGGACCCGCCGACGCGGCCCATGCCGGGATCGCCACCATCCACCAGGAGCTCTCCCTGGTCCCCACGCTCTCCGTGGCGGACAACCTTTTTCTCGGGCGGGAGAGGGTGGACCGCTGGGGGCGCGTGGACTTCCGTGCCCAGGAGGAGGAAGCCACGCGCCTGCTGCTCGAAGCGGGGCTGGAGGTCTCGCCGCGCCACGTGGTGGCCGAGCTTCCCGTCTCCACACAGCAGATGCTGGAGATCGTCCGGGCGTTGGCGAGGGACGCCGCGGTGGTCATCCTCGACGAGCCCACCAGCGCGCTGAGCGAGCGCGAGGCCGACACGCTCTTCGCCCGGCTCTCGTCCCTGCGGGCCCAGGGCCGGGGAATCGTCTACATCACGCACCGCATGGACGAGATCTACCGCCTCGCCGACCGCATCACCGTGCTCCGCGACGGGTTCCACGTGGGGACCTACGCCGCCGACGCTCTCCCACCCGACGAGCTCGTGGCGCGCCTGGTGGGGCGCGCGCTGACGGCGGCGGGCACGACCCCGGGTCGGGCCGGCCCCGAGGAGGCGCTCCGCGTCACGGGGCTCTCGGTGGCGGACAGACAGGCGCCGGGGCGCAGCCTGGTGGACGACGTCTCGTTCTGCCTCCACCGGAGCGAGATCCTGGGCCTGGCCGGGCTGCAGGGCTCGGGAGCCAGCCACGTGCTCCACGCGCTGTTCGGCGACGCCGGTGGCCCGGTCCGCGGCACCTTCACACTGGAGGGCGCACCCTACGCGCCGCGGGGCCCCGGCGAGGCCCTGCAACACGGCCTGGCGCTCCTCACCAGCGACCGGAAGGCGCGGGGGCTGGCCCCCGACCAGAGCGTGCTCCACAGCGTCAGCCTCTCGAGACTGGCGGCGTTCTCAGGCCCGGGCGGCTGGATCCGGCGGGAGGCCGAGCGTGGGGCGGTGGCGTCGGTCGCCGACCGCCTCCGCCTGAAGGCCCCCGCGCTGGACGCGCCCGTGCGCACCCTCTCCGGCGGCAACCAGCAGAAGGCGTATCTGGCCCGCTGCATGCTCACGGAGCCGAAGGTCCTTCTCCTGGACCAGCCCACCCGGGGGATCGACATCGGCGCCAAGGCGGACATCTACGCGCTCCTGCGGGAGTGGGCGGCCCAGGGGATCGCCATCCTGCTCATCACCTCGGAGCTGGACGAGCTCCTCCTTCTGTCCCACCGGATCCTGGTCATGCACCGGAGCCGGGTCGTGTCGGAGCTCCCGCACGACGCCGCCACCAAGGAGGGGATCCTGGCCGCCGCCATGGGGCACGGGCTCGGACAGGACGAAAAGCGCTCATGAGCATCCACGCGGCCGGACGGCTGCGGCGACTCCTGGCCACGCCCTTGGCCAGAGCGCTCCTGGCCCTCCTCCTCATGCTGGCCATCGGTGCCGCCTTCAACGCGGACGGGGCGTTCTTCCGGTGGAGCGTGCACCGGGACATGCTCCGCCAGGTCTCGGTCTACGGCATTCTCGCCTGCGGCATGACCGTGGTGATCATCAGCGCGGGGATCGACCTCTCGGTGAGCTCGGTCCTGGCGCTGTCCGCCGTGACCTTCACCACGCTCACGCTCCCCATGGGGTGGGGGGCGACCACGGCCGTCCTCGCCGTGCTGGCCGCGGGCGCCGTCCTCGGGTCGTTCTCCGGCTTCCTGGTGGCACGGATGCGGATCCAGCCGTTCATCGTGACGCTGGCCATGATGGTCTTCGCGCGGGGGCTGGCCAAGGTGGTCTCGGGGGGGAAGAAGGTGACCAACTACGTCGTCGCCCCCGACGGGTCGTCCCAGGTGGTGGAGCTCCCGCAGATCTTCGACGTCATCGACTCGCGGATCCTGGGCGGCAACCTGTCCATCGTCACCGTGGTGTTCCTCGTGTGCGTCTTGGTCACGTGGATCGTGCTGGAGCGCCTCCGCCTGGGGCGCCATATCTACGCCGTGGGGGGCAACGCAGAGGCGGCCCGCCTCTCCGGCGTGCCCGTGGGGCGCACCCTGGTGGTCGCCTACGCCCTCTCCGGCCTCTTCGCAGCGGTGGGGGGGATCTGCCAGGCGGCCCAGGAGACCCAGGGCGACCCGGAGACGGGGATGACCTACGAGCTGGACGCCATCGCCATGGTGGTCATCGGCGGCACGCCGCTCACGGGGGGAAAGGGGAGCGTCGTCCTGACCCTCGTGGGCGTCCTCACCATCGGATACCTCCAGAAGATCCTCTCTCTGAACGCGGCGCCGGAGGCCACCCGCCTCATGCTCACGGGCGCCATCATCGTGTGCGCTGTACTATTCCAGCGCGGGAAGAAATGACGGCCCCGGCCCGCGCACCCGACCCCTCCAGGACGACGATTCCATGCGAAGCCGCCCCGCCCTGATCCTCGCCCTCGGCCTCGTCGTCGCAGCGTGCGCCGGTGACGGGGCGAGGGGGCACGCCGGCACCGCCGACGACCCCTTCGTCATCGGCATGAGCCAGTCCAACCTGGGCGAGCCGTGGCGCGTCCAGATGGACGCCGACGTACGCGCCGCCGCCGAGGCGCACCCCAACCTCCGGGTGATCTTCAAGGACGCCCAGAACAACTCCCTCACCCAGCGGGCCCAGGTGGAGGAGTTCGTGGAGCAGGGCGTGGACCTCATCATCATCAGCCCCAAGGAAGCGGCGCCTCTCACGGGACCGGTGGCCGCCGCGTACCGGGCGGGCGTCCCCGTCATCGTGCTGGACCGCGAGGTCCAGGGTGACGAGTACACCACGTTCATCGGCGCCGACAACGTCCGCATCGGCCGCGAGGCGGGCCGGTGGATCCGCGAGGCGCTGGGCGGCACCGGCCGCATCGTGGAGTTGAAGGGGCTGATGACGTCCACCCCGGGACGGGACCGGAACCAGGGCTTCCTGGAAGGCCTGGAGCTGGATGCCAACCCCGGCCTCCAGGTGGTCTTCTCCGGGGAGATGGAGTGGCTGGAGCCCAACGCCCGCACCGAGATGGAGTCGGCGCTGGCCACCAACGCCCACATCGACGCCGTGTACGCCCACAACGACCCCGGGGGCCACGGCGCCTGGCTCGCCGCCCGGGCCGCGGGGCGCGAGGCCGAGATGCTCTTCGTGGGGATCGACGCACTCCCCCACGAGGGCCAGCAGTACGTAGCCCAGGGGATCCTGGACGCCACCTTCCTCTATCCCACCGGAGGCGCCGAAGCCATCGACGTGGCCTTGCGCATCCTCGCCGGGGAGGAGGTGCCCAAGCGCATCGCCCTGGGCACGCGGATCTTCACCGTGGAGAACGTGGCGAGAGGCGGTGAACCCATCCAATGAGCCGCCGCCGGCACGACGCCGGCGTCGCATCCGCCAGGAGGCAGGACCGTGAAGCAGCGCATCGCCCTCTTCTGGCCCGGTGACGGGCGGGACATCCCCAACGAGCTGGCCCTTCCCAGCATCACCGAGGCGACCACGCAGATGGAGGCCGCGCTCCGCAAGCTCGGCCGTGAGCCCTACCGGGTGGAGGGCTTCCTCACCAAGCCCCACCACGCCATCGAGAAGCTCGGTCCGATCCAGGACCCCATGATCGGCGTGTGCGTCCACTGGTTCTACGGCCCCCACACCACCGAGGGCGTGGTGGGCAAGGACAACCCCCTCCTCCTGGCCAGCAACTTCTCCGGGCAGTGGCCCGGACTGGTGGGGCTCCTCAACACCGGCGCGTGCCTGGAGAGCCTGGGGCGGAAGTTCTCGAGGGTATGGACCGATGCTCCCGACTGGACCGCGGACGAGGCGTTCATGGCCCGACTGGAGGAGTGGTGCACCACCGGCGCCATCGTGTACGGCGAGGAGCAGCTCTCCTACGACGCTCCCGTCTCGCCTGACGCGGCGGCGCTGGCTGCCGGCGTGGCCAGGAAGCTCCGCGACCGGCGGGCCCTCATCCTCATGCTGGGCGACACCTCCATGGGGATGATCAACGGGTACTTCGGGCCCCGCCTCCTCAACCGCCACGGCTTCAGCGAGCACAAGATCGACCAGGCCTGGATCATCGACCGCGGCAAGCGCATCGACACGAAGCGCATGGACGACGCGCTGGCCTTCGTGAAGGCGAAGGGCGTCCGGTTCCACTGGGGCGAAGCCGGCGCCGCGGACTTCACCGAGGCCGCCACCCGCGAGCAGCTCCGCGACTACCTGGCCGTGCTGGACATGGTGGACGAATACAAGGCCGACTGCATCGGGTGGCAGTACCAGCTCGGCCTGCTGCCGCTGCGCCCGCCGTCGGACTTCTCCGAGGGGCTCTTCAACTCTGCGTGCCGCCCCGAGTCCAACGGCGACGTCATCATCACCTCCACCGAGGCCGACCAGGGGAACGCCGTGCCCATGGAGATGATGAAGCGGCTCTGCCAGGCCAAGGGGCTCCACGGGTCGGTGGCGTTCCACGACGTGCGCTGGGGCGGCCCGCACGAGGGGCGCTTCGTGTGGGTCCTGCTCAACTCGGGCTCGGCGGGCGCGTACGCCTTCAACCACGACCCCGACACGCTCCAGGGCGTCCACTCGTACCGGCAGCCCAGCCTGTACTTCCCCGTCCCCGGCGGCACCTTCGCCGGCGAGAGCCTCCCCGGCGGGATGACCTGGGCGCGCTGCTACATCAAGGACGAGGTCCTCTGGATGGACGTGGGCAAGGGCGAGGTGGTGAAGCTGCCGCCGGACAAGCGCGACGCATGGTGGGAGGGCACCACCCGCCAGTGGCCGTTCATGGCGGCGGACCTGGGGGTGACCCGAGATACCATCATGGCGCACTACTTGTCCAACCACGTCGCGGTGGCGTACGGCGACATTTTCCAGGAGATGGTGGCCCTGTCGCGGGAGATGGGCTTCAAGGTCCGCATCCTGGGCGGAGGGAGCTGACCACCATGGCGGCGGGCTTCTACCTGGGGATCGACGTGGGGACCGGGAGCGCGCGGGCGGGGATCTTCGACGCCGCCGGCACCCGCGTGGGGATGGGGGTGGAGCCCATCCGCCTCTGGCGCCCCCGGGAGGACTTCGTCGAGCAGTCCTCGGAGGACATCTGGCGGGCGTGCGGCGTCGCCGCGCGCGCCGCCCTGGCCGAGGCCGGGCTGGCGGGTGACGCCATCCGGGGGATCGGCATGGACGCCACGTGCTCGCTGGTGGCGCTGGACGCCGACGACGCCCCCGTCACGGTCTCCCCATCCGGATCGGACGAGCAGAACGTGGTGGTGTGGATGGACCACCGGGCCGTCGAGCAGGCCGAGCGCATCAACGCCGGCGGCCACGCCGCGCTCCGCTACGTGGGCGGGGTCATCTCCCCGGAGATGGAGACGCCCAAGCTGGCGTGGCTGAAGGATCACCTGCCCGACACCTGGCGCCGCACCGCCCGCTTCTTCGATCTCCCCGACTTCCTGGTGTACCGGGCCACCGGCGTGGACGTGCGCTCCCTGTGCAGTACGGTCTGCAAGTGGACCTACCTGGGTCACGAGGACGGCACCGAGGGGAGCGTAGGCCGCTGGGACGAGGGGTACTTCCGCGCCGTGGGCCTGGGTGACCTGGTGGACGAGGGCTTCGTCCGCATCGGACGCAGGGTGCGCCCCATCGGCGAGCGCGCGGGCACGCTCACGGCCAAGGCGGCCGCCGAGCTGGGGCTGGCGCCCGGCACGCCCGTGGCCGTCTCCATCATCGACGCCCATGCCGGCGGACTCGGGATGCTGGGCGCTGCCCTGGACGGGCCCGTCTCCGGCGAGGCGGAGCTGGAGGAGCGCCTCGCCCTCATCGGCGGGACCTCGAGTTGCCACATGGCCGTGTCCCGTGAGCCGCTCTTCATCCCCGGGATCTGGGGCCCTTACTACGCCGCCATGGTCCCGGGGATGTGGCTCACCGAGGGGGGCCAGTCGGCCACCGGCGCCCTCCTCGACCACGTGATCCACAGCCACGCCCGTGCCCCGGAGCTGAGGGCCGAGGCGGACCGGCGCGGCACAAGCGTGTACGCGATCCTCAACGAGCGCCTGGACACCCTGGCCCGGGGCGCCCCCTTCCCCGCCGCCCTCACCCGGGAGCTGCACGTCCTGCCGTACTTCCACGGGAACCGCAGCCCGCGGGCCGACCCGCGCCTCCGGGGGATGATCTCCGGGCTCAAGCTCACCGACTCGACGGACGCCCTGGCCCTCGTGTACCTCGCCACCGTCCAGGCCATCGCCCTGGGGACGCGCCACATCATCGAGGAGATGAACCGGGGGGGATACCGGATCCGCACCCTCATCGCGTGCGGCGGTGACACCAAAAACCCCGTCTTCGTCCGGGAGCACGCCGACGCCACCGGCTGCCGGGTGGTCCTCCCCCGCGAGCCCGAGGCCGTCCTCCTGGGTTCGGCCATGCTGGGCGCCGTGGCCGCCGGGGACCGGACCTCCATGCTCGACGCCATGGGCGCGATGAGCGCGGCGGACCGGATCATCGAGCCGGCGGGGG
>JBFYZE010000109.1:0-13065 GCA_041309665.1 Gemmatimonadales bacterium
TTCAGCCCGTCGGAGTAAGGAATCACCACGTCATAAATGCGCACCAGGTCGTTGTCGCGCAAGTCGGTGTCGTCAAATTTGAAGCTGCCGGCGTGAACGGGGTAATTCAACGCAAAGTGCAGATCGTGATACAGGTTCGCGCCGGTGGAGACGATCCAGTCCACGAAACCGGCCTTGATGAGGGGCACGATGGACGAGCACCCCAGCCCGGCAGGGGTGAGCGCGCCGGACAGGCTCATGCCCACGGTGACGTCGGGCTCGAGCATCTTCTCGGTGAAGAGCCGGCACGCCTCGCGCAGGCGCCCCGAGTTGTACGCCAGGAAGGCGTCGTCCACCATGTCCGCCAGCTTCTCCTTGCCCGTGAGGCCCTTCGGGAGCACGCGCTTCCCGGAGAGGTACTTGTGCCGGTTGGGGCATGCCTTCTGCCTCATCCAGTCCGGCATGTCGGAGAGGTCCTTGCGGTGGCGGGAGTGGGCGGGGGGCTTCTTGGCCATGTCGGCGGATCGCTCCTGGGCTCGGGTGGATGGTGGCATTATAGCGTGCACGGCGGGGGGAGGGGACCGCCTCGCCTTGCTCCGGGATCCGCCGTCTCCTACCGTGCGTCATGATCGCTCTCTTCGGGTCGGGCCCCGTCGCCCGTCCTCCCTGGCTTCTCGCCGCCGCCGCCCTGTGCTTCCTGACCGCCTGTGCGAGCGCCCCGTCGGCCGGAGGCGGCGAGCCCTCGGACGCCGAGGCCGTGGACATCGGCTATGGGAAGGTCGACCCGGACGACGTCGTCGGGTCGGTGTCCACGCTCAAGGGCGAAGACGCGCGGATGGGGCAGTTCAGGACGCTCGCCGAGATGTTGATGCGAACCCCGGGCGTGCGGGTCCTCGACCGCCCCGGCGGGGGGATCAGCGTGAGGATCCGTGGAACCAACACCTCCGTCCTCGGGGGCGAAGAGCCACTCTTCGTGCTCGACGGCATGCTCATCGAGTCCGCCGACGGGCTCGCGAGCATCGATCCGAACGCAATCGGGTCGATCACCGTGCTGAAGGACGCAGGCGCGACGGCCATCTACGGGAGCCGGGGCGCCAACGGCGTGATCCTGATCAAGACGAAGAGGTGATCCGGAGGACCGTCGTGCTTCTTGCGCTGGCGAACAGCGCGCGCCGCCGGAACGTTCAGGATGCCAGCCAGGTCCCGGTCCTGGCACGCAGGAACTCGTTCCACGCCGATCAAGCCGCCTCGCGAACCGCTGCGTTCGAGGCGAGGCCGGCTGCAATGGACCTGGCCTCATCGTCCAGGACAGCGCCGACCGCATCCTCGAGAGTCGCCTTCAGGCTCGGCTCGACCTTGGCGTCCGCCGCGGCCTCCCACCCCGCGACCAGCGTGCGGCACGAGGCGTCGTCAGCGGACGTGATCTTGTCGCGGACCTTCGCCGTCCCGTTGTCGCTACGGATGTCGAAGGGGATGTACTATACCGCCAAGGCGATGCCTGCCACGCCCAGGGACACGATGCCTTCACGGGATCTTCCTGGGCGTCCCGTGCATCCGGGGCGCGCGCCTTGTCAGGCGGCGGAACCGCAGAGATCGGCCGGATAGGGGACAAGCCCGGCTCGGCGGCTGCCGGCGCCGGTCACCGCCGCAAGGCAGGAGCGCCTTGCTCCCGGATGTGAGTATGATATACTCAAAACATGAGCAAGCGCTTGCAGGTCGTCATGACCGATGAGGAGTACGCCGAGATCGAGGTGGCCGCTGCCTCGGCCAGGCTCACGGTTTCCGGTTGGGTGCGGGGAAGCCTCCGGGCGGCGCGGGAGTCGGCGCCTGGGCACCATGGCGCAGCCGACGGAGGGTCCCTCGCCGCGGTGCGGGAGCGCACCCCCCCCTATGGCGATCTCCTCACCAGGGTCATGGAGCGCTACCGGCTCCCCGACGCGGAGTCCGCCGTGCGCTTCGCCCTCCGCCGGGCGGCGGACCCGCCCCTGAGCCGGGACGAGATCCTGGCCATGGACGGGACGGGGTGGGAGGGGGATCTCGACGTCCTTCGTTCCTTCGAGGAGCCGGAGTTGCTCCCGTGATCCTCGTGGACACGTCGGCGTGGGTGGAATTCCTGCGCGGCACCGGGAGCAGCACGCATGCGAGAGTCCGAGCCCTCGTGTCGGAGGGTGCGCTCCTGGCCACCACCGATCCCGTGGTCATGGAGATCCTCGCCGGGGCGCGGGACGAGGCGCACGCCACGCGCCTGCGCCGGATGCTCGTGGCGCTGGAGCACCGGCCGGCGCTGGGCCCGGACTTCGAGGAGGCGGCCCGGATCCATCGCGCGTGTCGTGCGGCCGGTGAGACCGTCCGGTCCCTCATGGACTGCCTCGTGGCCGCGGTGGCGTTGCGCGAGGGTCTCACCGTGCTGGCCAGGGATCGGGACTTCGGGGCCATCTCGCGCCGCACGGGGCTGACGCTGGAGGGTTGAGGAGAGGGGCCGGCCCCTGCGGGACCGGCCCCTCGTGCTCGCGGCCATCCCGTCCGTTGGATCAGCGTCCCCCACCCCTCCGTACCGGCCTCTTGTACCGGACCGGCGGGGCCGGCTCGGCCTTGAGCTCCACCCCCTCGGTCTCCATCCGCCGGAGCGCTTCAGCCACCGCCGCCTCCAGCTGCGGGTCCTTGCCGGCGGCCACGTCCTTCGGGTTGTTCACGACCTCGATGTCCGGGGCCACCCCCACGGCCTCCACGTCCCACTCCCCGTCCACGTTGAAGAACCCGCCCCGGGGCGCCACGAAGCGGCCGCCGTCGATGAGCGGGGGCGTGTCGGCGGTGTGCACGAGCCCGCCCCACGTCCTGGTCCCGACCAGCGGGCCGATCTTCTTGAAGCGGAACAGGAAGGGCATGAGGTCGCCGCCCGACCCGGAGCGCTCGTTGATGATCATGACCTTCGGGCCCCAGAGGGCCGCCATGGGCTGGGTGAACACCTTGTGCGTCGGCGTGCGGGAGTTGAAGTACCCGGTGAGCTCGCGGTCCAGCACCTCGATGATGTAGTCGGCCGCGGAGCCGCCGCCGTTGTTCCGCTCGTCCACCACCGCGCCCTTCTTGTGCTGCTGGGCGAAGTACATGCGGTTGAAGTAGGTGTAGCCGCCCTGCCCTGTGTTGGGCAGGTAGACGTAGGCGAGCTTCCCTCCGCTGAGCTCGTCCACCTTGCGGCGGTTCCCTTCGACCCACGCCCAGGACCGGAGCTGGCCCTCGTTGGCCACCGGCTCCACGGTGAGCTCCCTCGACCCCTCCAGCCCGGGGCGGGCGTTCACACGCACCTTGATGGCGCGCCCGGCGGTCCCCTCCAGGAGCCGGTACGGGTTGGCCGGCGGCGCCAGCGGGGTGCCGTCGACGGCGACGAGGAAGTCGCCCTGCTTCACGTCCATCCCCGGCTGTCCCAGAGGCCCGACGAGGCCCGGGTTCCAGCTCTCGCCGGTGTGGATGCGGGTGATGCGGTATCCGCCGTCCGCCTCCTCCAGGTCCACGCCGAGGAGCCCGGTGCGGGGGTTGTCCAGTTCGGGGTAGTCGCCGCCGCGCACGTAGGAGTGGCCCACGGCGATCTCGCCGGACACCATGTCCAGGAGGAGGTTGAAGTCGGCGCGGTGCTCCACGTCGGGGAGCCACGCCGAGTACCAGGACCACACGTCGTTCCACGGAGCTCCATGGGTGTTGTCCACGTACAGGAAGTCGCGCATGAAGCGCCACCCGTCGCGGAGCATCTGGGCCCACTCCTCCTTGGGCTCGATGCGCACGCGCAGGCTGAGCGCCAGACGTCCGTCGCCGGGCTTGGGCGGGGCACCCCCGGCGTCCGACACCGTCCAGTTGGAGCCCGAGCGCCACAGGATCTTCTTGCGGTCGTGGGACACGGTGGCGTCGTTCACGCCCTTCACCCACTCGGTGGCCTTGCGGTCCTTCAGGCTGTACCGGTGCAGGGTAGTGCCCTGCTCGTTGGGGATGGCCTCGGCGACGAACACCATCCCCTCGGGGGCCGGGGCCAGCGTCGTGTAGTTCCGGACGGGGAGTGCCGGGGCCGCGACGATGCGCGACGCGATCCCGTCGAAGTCGATGGTGACCGCAGGGGGCGGACCCGACGGGGTCGCGCCGCTCGCCGCGCCGGCGGTGGGCTTCTTCTCCTCGGCGGGTGCGCCTCCTTCCTCGTCACTCTTGGGCAGGAAGGGCGAAGGCGCGCCCGCTTCGAGGATGGCCGCGTACAGCGCCCGGGTGACCGGCCTGTCGTAGGCGGTCATGTCCAGCCACGCCGAGTTGAGCGCGAAGTCGGTGGACCCGAGGAAGTAGAGGTACTTCCCCGAGGCGTCCCAAACCGGGGCGATGACGTCGGCCATGCCGTCGGTGAGCTGGTGCGTGTTCCCGGTGCGGGTGTCGTGTACCATGACCGCTCGCAGGAGGTTGTCCAGCCGCTTGGTGTAGGCGAGGTAGCGCGAGTCCGGCGACCACACGGGGTCGATGCTCCGCCGCGGGTCGGCGTAGTCCTCGCCGTCCACGTCCGTGACCTTCCCCGACGCGAGCTCCACCGTGCGCACGCGGAAGTCGGTGTCGGTGAACGCGATCCTGGCCCCGTCGGGGGACCAGGCGGGCGTGAAGTAGAACGTGCTGCCGGGGATGGCGATGCGCCGCTGGTCGTTCCCCTCCTGGTCCGCGATGACGAGCCCGTACTCGCCGCCCTGGTCGTTGAACCAGGCGATCTGCTTGCCGTCGGGCGACCACACCGGATACCGGTCCGCGACGCCCGAGCTCTCCGTGAGATTCCGCCACGAGCCGGCGTCTACGGGGACGGTGAAGACGTCGCCGCGGTGCTCGAAGAGCGCCCGCTTCCCGGTGGGGGAGAGCCGGGGGTTGGTGAGCTGGTTGGCGGGGACGTCCTCCCAGCGGGCGCGGGCCCAGTTCTGGTCGCCCTGGGCCTGGACGACCAGACGGCGGCTGGCGCCGGTGGCGGGGTTCACCTCGTGCAGGTAGCCTGCCTGCTCGTACACCACCACGCCGTGGCCTGCGTCGAGGCTCTTCACGTCGAAATCCGCGTGCCGCGTGAGCTGCTTCTCCTGCTTGGTCCGCGGGTCGTACGACCACACGTTCACCGCCCAGTCACGCTCCGACATGTAGTAGACCACGTCGTCCATCCACGTCGGGTCCATCTGCCGCTCGCCCTCCCACGGAGGCGTCTCCAGCTCCAGCGAAGCCAGGGTCACCACCCGAACCGGCTGGGCCTGGCCCCCGCGGTAGTTGCGCCACTCCGGGTCCCAGAAGCCGATCTCCTGGTACGCGACCATGCGGCCGTCGTCGGACATCTCGCCCTGGTAGGCCTGGTGCACCGGGAGCACGCGGGGAAGGCCTCCGGTGACGGGCACGGTGAAGAACTGGGTCATGCGCGTGGGCACGCCTTGGCGCCCGGACTGGAAGAGGACCTTCCCGTCGGGGGTCCACCCCTGGACCACGTCGGCGCCGGGATGCCAGGTGAGGCGCTGGGGCTGCCCGCCCGCGGCCGCCACCACGTACACGTCCTGGTTGCCGCCGTACTCGCCGGTGAACGCGATCCACGTCCCGTCGGGGCTGAACGCCGGCTCGGTCTCGGCGCCGGCGTCGGACGTGAGGCGCCGCGCCTGCCCGCCGTCCCGTCCCACGATCCAGACGTCGTTGGCGTGGACGAAGGCGATGGCGTCCGGGCCCACCGAGGGCTGCCGGAGGAATCGGGTCCCCTGGGCCGAGGCCCCGTCGGGAGCGGAGGCGAGGAGGGCGAGGGCGGAGGTGGCGGCGAGGGCCGCACGGAGCGCGCGCAGCATGGACGGACTCCCGTCTGGATGGTGCTGTGGGAAGGCCCGGTGACACTACGGCGGGGGGTGGGGGCGGGCAATGGAGGGGCGCCCCCGCCCGCGGGGACGCGGCGCCGGGGGGACAGGCTACGGATCCAGCACGTCCACCCCCCGCGTGGATCGAGCGGGGCGAGACCTGGTCGGAGCGCGCGAAGCGGATCGGCGGCTGAGCCGGAGCGGGGCCAAGCAGGCGCCCGGCAACGCCCGAGAAGGAGGCACGGTGCACGTTCTGCTCTTCGGCGCGACAGGCATGATCGGACACGGCGCGCCCGATGTGTGTCTGCACGACGAGGCGGTCGAGCACGTCACCGTCGTGGGACGACGAGCCACGGGGCGCGGGCATCCCAAGCTCACGGAGCGCGTGAGCAGCGCCATCCCTGAAGAACGATTGTTGACCGAAGACCTGCCTGGCAGCCTGTTCTACTCGGTAGGCTCTGCCACGAGCGTCGCGATGTGCGGACGAATAGCCGGCACGTCCACGGTGGCCGTCTGCCATACGATGTCCAAGTCCACGACGAAGTAGTCGTGCACGAGCTTGTGGCGAAGCCCTGTGATCTCCGTCCATGGGATCTCCGGATGGCTTCTCGCCAGCTCCCTCGTCACTCTTCCCGCGGCCTCCCCTACGATCTGTAGCTCGCGGATAATCGCGTCTTGGATGACCTAGTCCGCTTTGAAGTGGTCGATCGTCGTCCGAGATACCGCGTCGCCTACTCGGTCGATCGCGTCCAACATGTGTCGAAGGAAGGCGACGTCAGGCAGCGGCATCGAAGAGGACCGCCGCGGAGGAGAGAATCGAGTCCCTCATGTAGGGGCTCAGCCCTGGCTCAGTCACCAAGTCCACGGGCCGACCGAAGAACGCAGAGAGGGCCTCCTCGAACCGGATCAGGCCGAAGAAACCGGTTGGCGACTCGAAGTCCGCGATCAGGTCTACGTCGGAGTCCGGGCGCTCCTCTCCCCTTGCGGTGGAGCCGAAGATCCGAAGCCGCTTCACGCCGTGCTGCCGGCAAAGCTGTGCGAGTCGCGTTGAGTCGACCGTTACCATGGTTCAATTCTGCGTGTGTCGACCTGCATGGTCAACGAAGACACCCCTCTGGCACGTTCTCGGCTAACGTCCCGATCTGCGCACCCCGCTCCGCCGCCGTCGCACGGCGGGGCGGGGTGCGGCACCCTCGACCTCACGCGGTCCTGCGCCCAGCTTGCAGGCTACTCCTCCTTCTGCCCCGGCTTGTACACCCGCTCGGTGTGCCCCTCGAGCTGGTTCGGGTAGAAGTAGACCTCGCGCAGGTCGCCGATGGCGTAGCGCTCCGCCTGGTCGTTGAAGTGGGGCGATCCGGGCACGCTGTTCAGGCCTCCGGCGGTGACGGCCCAGGCCCGGACGCTGTCCCCGAACTCCACGATCGCCACGAAGCTGTTCCCGCTGGTGCCGTACCACTTCTTGGTCCCCTCGTAGGCGCGGGCGCCGAACGACGCCAGCGAGCCCCAGCGGGAGGACGTGAAGCCCACCGGGATGCTCGCCCCGGCATCGCTGAAGGGCTGCGCGATGTCTCCGGTGAGGCGCTGGAAGCGGTTGATCTCACCCCAGGGGGTCTGCCATGTGCCGAAGTCCGCTTCGAGCTTGGCCGACGCCGAGTCCAGCGCCGTCAGAAGCTGATCCGGCGTGGCCCGCTTGGCCGCGTAGTCGTAGATGGACATGTCCTCGGACTCGGCGTCGGCTCGGATGGCCCGCATGAGCCCCTCGCCCCAGAACACGGCCAGCGAGGTGGGGACGGACTCCGCCGCCCACCGGAAGTCCCATCCGCGGAGCGCCTCGATCTCGTCGGCCAGCTCCGCCTTGCGGGCGTCGGCGGCCGGGAGCCGGTCATACGCGCGGAGGAGGGGAGGGATTATGTCGGCGAAGGCCGGCAGGTAGCTGTCATACGCCGCCTCGCGGAGCGACTCGGGCGTGAAGTCCTTCTTGTCCTTCAGCAGCATGATGGCGTGGATGCCCCGGGGGTTCTCGCTCCCCGTATCCATGTACTCCGGGTAGTCCGCCTTCCTGGGGCTGTCGGGGCCGGCCGCCGAGTACGGCCAGTTGTTGGTGCAGTAGACCCACCCGCTGGCCGGGTTGACCACGTTCGGGCTCTCGTCGAAGGAGTGCACGCCCTGCCAGTCGTTGGCGGGCACGCTCCCGTCCTGGGGCTGGTCCCAATCCAGCTTCGGGTTCCGCTCGGGGACGAAGTTGGAGTGGAAATAGGCGATGTTCCCGTCGGCGTCGGCGTAGAGCGTGTTGTTGGACGAGTTGGTGTGCAGCTCCATGACCTTCGTGTACTCGTCCAGCGTCCTGGCCTTGGTCCGGCTGTACGACTGGCTCAGTGCGTTCACCGGCGCCTCCATGAGCGCCTTGGCCACCCACTTGCCGTCCTGCTCGCGCACGATGGGCCCGTGGTGGGTGCGGTACACCGTGAACTCGCGCTGGGCCGTCCCTGTGCCCGTCTTGTATGACACGGTGACCCGCCGGGAGGTGACCGGACGCTCCTCGTCGCCGTACTCGTAGGCGAACGTGCCGTCCCCCTTGTCCACGACGGACTCCAGGTACTCATCGATGTTGTCCACGCTGCTGGACGTGTGCATCCAACCCGCGCGCTCGTTGAACCCCTGGTAGATGAAGAACTGCCCCCAGGTCAGCGCGCCGTACGCGTTCAGACCCTCGTCGCTGGTGACGTGGGCCTCCTCGCGGAAGAAGAACGAGGTGTGGGGGTTGATGAGCAGGAGCGCCCGACCCGCCGTGGTGTTGGATGGCGCGATGGCGATCCCGTTGGAGCCGGTGGGCTCCTCGAGCCAGTCGTCGCCTGCCGAGGCGAGGACGGCAGCGGGCTGCTGGAAGTCCGCCGCGCCGCTGACCGCCGGCGCGCCGGCCGGCTGGTTTTCCGGCCGGGCGCCGTAGAACGCCTCCAGGTCGCGCAGGTTCACCGACTCGATGTCGCCGCCGATGCTCCCCTCGCTGAAGGTGAGCGCCATCCAGGGCTCGAACCGGGTGAGCACCCTGGGCTTCACCTCCGGGTGGGTGTGCAGGTAGTAGTTCAGCCCGTCGGCCCAGCCGTCCATGAGGGCCTGGAGCCAGCGCGGGGCCGCGGCGTAATGCGCCTTCATCTCCTCGGGGTCGATGAACAGCTTCATGCGCAGGTCGCGCCAGATCTCGTCCTCGCCCTCGGCCTCGGCCAGGCGCCCCTGGGAGTTCAGGAAGTTGACCTCGATGCGGTTGAAGTCGTCCTCGGCCTGGGCATACATGAGGCCGAAGATGGCGTCGGCGTCGGTGGGGGCCTTGATGTGGGGGACGCCCCAGTCGTCGCGGGTGATGGTGACGTTCTGGGCGCGGCTCTCCCAGCGCGCCACGTCGGGATTCGCGGCCTCTTGAGGGGCGCACGCGACGACGGCCAGGGCGAGGATGGTCAGAAGTCTCTTCATGGTGGGCGGCTTCGCCGGAGGATGGTCGGAGAGGGGGACTTCGGGTAGCGAGGCAACGTACGCTGCTCAGGCCAGCCGGTCCACCTTCCTCAGCGTCGGGAAGAGCCTGGCCCACAGCCCTGTGACGGCGAGGGAAGCGACGCCACCGAAGACCGCGGCGCCGACGGGCCCGAAGAGGCGCGCGGTCACGCCGCTCTCGAACTCCCCGAACTCGTTCGAGGCGCTGACGAAGAGGAAGGACACGGCGGCCACGCGCCCGCGCATGGCGTCGGGGGTGACGATCTGCACCAGCGTCTGGCGCACGTAGACGGAGACCATGTCGGCGCCGCCCAGCACGGCGAGCGCGGCCAGCGACAGCCAGAGCGACCGGGACAGGCCGAACACCACCGTGGCCACGCCGAAGATGGCCACGCCCGTGAACAGGGAGAGCCCCGCACGGCGCTGGATGGGGCGGCTGGCCAGCACCAGGGCCACCGCGGCCGCGCCCACGGCGGGCGCGGAGCGCATGAGCCCGAACCCCTGGGGGCCCACCTGGAGGATGTCCCGGGCGAAAACGGGGAGGAGGGCAGTGGCGCCGCCCAGGAGGACGGCCACCATGTCCAGGGAGATGGCGCCGAGCACGAGCTTGTTGTCCCTGATGTAGCGGAGCCCTTCGCGCACCTGCTCGAGGCGGGAGCCGGGCTGGGCCGCGGGCCGGGTGGAGTGCCGCAGCGTCGCGAGCCCCGCCGCCGCTGCCAGGTAGAGGACCAGGGACACGACATACGAGTGAGCAGAGGACCAGTGGCCGACCAGGAGCCCGGCGAGCGCCGGCCCGCTGATGGTGCCGATCTGGAACGCCAGGGAGTTCCAGGCGATGGCCCTGGGGAGGAGGGCTGGGGGGACCAGCATGGGGGCCGTCGCCGCGTTCGCGGGCGCGAAGAACGCGCGGGTGATCCCGAAGACGAACGCGAACCCGATGAGGGCCCGCACCGACAGCATTCCGGTGGCGGCGGTCCACGCGAGGGTGCCGGCGAGGAGGGATTGGCCGGCGAAGCACGCCATGAGGATCCGCTTCCTCGGGTACCGGTCGGCCACGACGCCGGCGGGGAGGGCGAGCACGACCAGGGGTAGGAACGTCGCAAGGCCGACGAGTCCCACGTAGAGCGCCGACTCGGCGACGCCGCGTTCCGCGCGGGCCAGGTCGTAGACCTGCCATCCGATGGTGACGCTCTGGGCCACGGTCCCCAGCACTGCCGCCACCCGGGTGCCCAGGAACACGATGTAGTCGCGCTGGCGCAGTAGGGCGCGGGCGCCGACTTCGGCGGGCAGTGTGATGGTGGCGTGGGGCATGGAGGCTCGCGGCCCGGAAGTGTAGGGAGACTGCGCCCGCGCGGCGACCCTGGCCCGCCGCGGAGGCGTCACTCAGGTTCATGCCCATGCTCCGGATCCTGGTGCTCGCCGCCGCGCTGTCCTTCGCCCCCGTGCGGGCGCCCCTGCCGGCTGTAGCCCAGACGGACGGCGGACCCCTGGACCGGGCGGATTCGCTGGTGGCCGCCTGGGTCGAGTCGGGGCGCATCCCCGGCGCGGTGCTCCTCGTGCTGCGAGACGGAGAGCCCGTGCTGGAGAAGGCGTACGGGCACGCCCACCTCCTGGAGTACGCGGAGGGGGAGTACGGGGCGTCCCAGGCCGGCGAGTCGCGACCCGGAGCGCTCAGGCGCCTCGCGGACGCGGTCCCGATGACGACGGCCACGATGTTCGACCTGGCCTCGGTGACCAAGGTCATGGCCACCACGTTCGCCGTCATGCTCCTCGTGGACCGGGGGGATCTGGACGTGGGCGCGCCCGCGTCGCGCTACCTCCCCGACTTCCGCGGTGGAGGGAAGGACGACATCACGCTGCGCCACCTCCTCACGCACACGGCGGGCCTTCAGCAGTGGGTCCCCACCTACTACCACGCGTCCGACGCGGATGCCGCGTACGCCTACGTGCGGGACCTCCCCCTGGGGTGGGCTGTGGGGGAAGGGCGCCATTACTCCGACCTGGGGTTCATGCTGCTGGGGCGGGTCGTGGAGCGGGTGGCGCGCAAGTCGCTGGACACGTTCCTGCGGGATGAGCTCTACGCGCCGCTCGGCCTCCGCAGCACGGGCTTCCGCCGCCGCCAGGCCGGCGCGGGCGCCGCTGTGGCAGCCCCGGCGGGGGCGGAGCCTGGGGGACCCTTCGCCGCCACCTCCCACGGGAACCCGTACGAGCACCGGATGGTGCACGACAGCACGTTCGGGTACCTCATCCGCGGCGACCCGCACTCCTGGGACGCATGGCGCCGCTACACCCTCGTGGGCGAGGTGAACGACGGGAACGCCTGGCACGGGTGGGGAGGCGTGGCCGGCCATGCCGGGCTCTTCTCCACCGCGGGGGACCTCTCGACGCTCCTCCAGCTCCTCCTGGATCGCGGCGAGGCCGGCGGCCGGCGCTACCTGCGTGCCGAAACCGTGGAGGCGTTCCTCGCCCCGGTGGTGGAGGGTCAGGCGCTCGGCTGGCAGGTCCCCGCGTATGCGCCGCCCGGGAGCTTCGCCCACACCGGCTTCACCGGGACGTGGGTCCTGGGCGTTCCGTCCCAGCGCCTGACCGTGGTCCTCCTCACCAACCGGCAGAACCCGGGTGTGGACGCGCGGGGCCTCTACCCGGACGTGGGGGCGCTGCAGCGGGGCGTGGCTGAGGCGCTCACCGGGCGGGACACCCGCTGGCCCGGACCTCCCGGAGGCCCGGCGGGTATCACATAAGCTGTACCGAAGCTCTACCGAAGCTCCGCCAGTGGACCGAAAGGCTTTGCGCCCTCCGATCCCACCCACCTCTCACGGGGGGCACGACATGGCTCGAATCGCCATCACCCGACCGGATGGAAGCCCGTCGCCGTACTTCTGGACCGACAAGGAGCCCGGCGAAAAGCGCCTCAAGACCGTCTACAAGCAGACCGCCGACGGCGTGAAGCGGATGAAGGGCGTCCGGTTCGACATCGAGCGGAGGAAGATCCGCACGGACTGACGCGCGGCACAGGCTCGCCAGCCTGAGCTGGACAGGAACGCGGGCGAAGGGCGGGGCGGCCGACCGGCCGCTCCGCCCTCGTCACGTTCGTGCCTCGGGCGCCCTCAGCCCTCCCGGAACTCCAGCACCACCGCGCCTCCCGCCGGAAGGTCGAGCTTCAGGGGCGTCGCGCCTGCGCCGAACGTCCCCATTTCCGTGCGGCCGTTCTCGTCGATGCGGAAGATCCGGCCCCCTCGCGGCAAGCCGTAGGCCGCGGCGTCGAAGGTGAACGCCACCGACGACGGCTCCTCCAGGATGCTCGCCAACGCCACGGCCACGCTCCCGTCCTTGGCGCGCCAGGCTCCGGCGATGGCCGCCGGGTAGCGCCCGTCGGACACCTGGGGGCCGCTCCGCTGCGCAGCGTAGATGGACACCCTGGACAGGCGCACGTCCACGTCGCTCACGTCCAGCTTGGGCGGCCTGAGGAACGTTCCGTAGAGGAGCCAGTCCGGCGCCCGGCTCCGCACCCTGGCGAGGCGCATCATGTACGCTGTCTCGCGGGAGCGGTCGGTGAGGTGGCTGGGCATGAAGTTGGCGATGGTGGGCTGGAGCCCCCACACGAACGAGCGCGCCTGCTCCAGGTAGAACTGCCGCTGGAACGCCGGGTCCAGGAGCTTCAGCGGCTCCCTCGGCGCCGTGGAGTCGGGCCACAGGTCGTCGTACGGGGGCATGGTCAGCGAGGAGTAGCTCCCGTACGTGATCCCGTAGTCGTGGTAGGCGGCCTGGAACATGG
>JBFYZE010000110.1:0-12009 GCA_041309665.1 Gemmatimonadales bacterium
GACCGCTCCCTGCACGCCCTCTTCCGCGAGGTGGGGGGGCACGCCATCCGCATCGCCGCAGGGGGCCCGGACCCGTTCCTGAACGTGAACACCCCGAGCGAGCTCGAGCGCGCCGAGGCCGCGCTCCCGGCCGGAAGCGACCGATGAGCGGACCCGGAGGGACTTCGTCGCCCGGGGCGGGCGCGGCTCGCGAGGCGGATAGGCTGCTATCCCTGGACGCGTTCCGGGGGCTCACCATCGCCGGGATGATCCTCGTGAACAACCCGGGGAGCTGGAGCTACGTGTACTGGCCCCTGGGGCACGCGCAGTGGCACGGGTGGACGCCCACGGACCTGATCTTCCCCTACTTCCTGTTCATCGTGGGGGTGGCGATCCCCTTCTCGTTCCAGCGCAGGCTGCGCGAGGGGGCCGACCGCCGTGACCTCTTCGCGCACGTGGTGCGCCGCGCCCTGACCATCGTCGCGCTCGGCTTCCTCATGCGCCTCTTTCCCGACTTCCACTTCTCGGGGATGCGCTGGCCGGGGGTGCTTCAGCGCATCGGCGTGGTGTACCTGGCGGCGGCGGGGCTCTACCTGGCTTTCGGGCGACACGGGCGGGCGGCGTGGGCCGGGGGGCTCCTCCTGGGCTACTGGGCGGTGATGACGCTGGTCCCCGTCCCCGGGGGCGTGGCAGGCGATCTGAGCCCCGAAGGGAACCTGGCGGCGTGGGTGGACCGGGCCCTCATGGGCGGGCACCTGTACCAGGGGACGTGGGACCCGGAGGGGATCCTGTCCACGCTGCCCGCGGTGGGAACCTCGCTCCTCGGCATCTTCGCCGGAGAGTGGCTCCTCTCCGGCCGCCCTCCCGGGGCCGTCACGCGCGGGCTCCTGGGCGCAGGCATCGCTCTGACCCCGGTGGGCCTGGCCTGGGGCCTCGTGTTCCCCATCAACAAGGCGCTCTGGACCAGCTCCTACGTCGTGTTCACGGCGGGCACCGCCCTTCTCCTCTTCGGGCTGACGTACTGGGTGGTGGATGTGAGGCGCCGCCGGGGTCCCTGGCTCACGCCGCTCCTCGTGTACGGCACCAACGCCATCGCCGTGTTCGTGCTCTCCGGGCTCATGACCCGGATCCTGGGGCGCATCCACGTGGGGGGCGCCGAGGGGCCCTCCCTCTACACCTGGATCTACCGCAACGTCTTCCAGTCGTGGGCCGGGGACTACAACGGCTCCGTGGCGTTCGCCGCGTGCTACGTGATCCTCTGGCTCGCCCTCATGACGCCGCTCTACCGGCGGCGGATCTTCATCAAGGTCTGACAGGTCGCCCCGGCCCCGCCATGTTCCCACGGCCCCCCTCCTCCGAGTCCCCCCCGCCGGTCCCGCACGCGGGGAACACGGCCGCGGTCGTGTTCGTGGCGCTGGCGCTGGTGGCGCTGGCGGTGGTCCCTCTGGTGCTGGGGCAGCGGGCCGCGCAGGCCCAGGCCGACCTCGCCGAGATCCTGGACCCGGCGCGCCTCCTGGGCACCCGCCTCTCCCTGGTCCACGCGCGCCAGATGTCGCACTTCCAGGCCTTCCTGTTCACCCGCGACCCGGAAGCGCGGCTGTCGTACGGTGCTGCCCTGCGCGAGGAGAAGGAGATCGTCGGGCAGCTCCAGTCGCTGGTTGGGGGGATGGACCTGACGATCCGGGAGCGGCTGGCCTTCCTTTCCTCGCTCTCGGCCCGCTGGCACGTGGAGCACGACGGGGTCTTCCAGAGCGAGGCGGCGCGCGAGGAGCGCGTGGCCTCGTTCGCCCAGGAGCGGGAGCGCTACGAGGAGATGCAGCGCGCCACGCTGGGGCTGGAGAGCGCCATCCAGGCGGAGGTGCACGCGGGGCTGCTGCGCGGGGAGCGCTTCCGCACCCTCCAGACCCGGGTCTCCATGGGGCTCCTGCTCCTGGGCCTGATGGCCACGGGGGCCTTGGCGCTTGTGGGGAGGCGCCTGCGGACCCTGGCCGCTGAGGCCGAGGCCAGGCGCAGGGCCGAGGTTCGCGCGCGCCGGGAGATGGACGCGCTGCTGGAGGCCACCGCCGACGGCGTGCTCGGGATGGACCTCCGGGGGCGCATCGTCACCCTCAACCGGGCGGGCTCGGAGCTGCTGGGCTGGTCCGAGGGCGAGCTGCGCGGGCGCGACGTGCACGAGGCGCTGCACCACACGACCCGCGACGGCGTGCCGCTTCCCCGATCCGGGTGCGGCATCGTGGGCGCGCTCTCCTCCAGGGTGATGGCGCGCTCGGAGGGGAGTGACGTGCTCTGGCGCAAGGACGGCTCCGCGCTCCCGGTCCAGTGGACCCTCCGGCCGCTGGTGGACGGGCTGGCCCTGCGGGGCGGCGTGCTCACCTTCACGGACCTCACGGAGATCCTGCACAAGGAGGAGGCGCTGCAGCGCGCGGTGCGCGTGCGCGAGGAGGTGGTGTCGGTGGTGTCGCACGACCTGCGCAACCCACTCGGCGTCGTGGCCGGCGCCGCCGAGCTCCTCCTGGACCTCCCCCTCGACGAGCCGGAGCGGCGCCGGCAGGCCGACATCATCCGCCGCTCGGCGGAGCGCATGCGCAGCCTCATCGAGAACCTGCTCGACGTGGCGCGCATCGAGGCGGGCGCCCTGGTCATCCGGACCACCGCGCAGGACCCCGGCCAGGTCCTCTCGGACACGAGGGTGATCTTCCTCCACCAGGCGGAGGAGCGGGGCGTGAGGCTGGAGTTGGACGTGGAAGCGGGCGTGGGCCGTGTGCTCGCCGACCCGGACCGGGTCCAGCAGGCGCTGGCCAACCTGGTGGCCAACGCCCTGCGCTTCTCGCCGCCCGGAGGCGCCATCACCCTGGGTGCGCACGCGTCCGGGAGCGGGGAGGTGGCGCTCACGGTGGAGGACCAGGGACCGGGGATCCCCGCCGCGGATCTCCCCCGCCTCTTCGACCGTTTCTGGCAGGCGAGCCGCCACGACCGCACCGGGTCGGGGCTGGGGCTCGCCATCGTGCGGGGGATCGTCGAGGCCCACGGGGGGAGGGTGGAGGTGGCTTCCGGACCCGGAGGGGGAACCCGCTTCGCGCTGGTCCTCCCCGGCGAAGGCGCCCGAGCGCCCATGGAGGAGGAGGGGTGATGCAGGGTGGCATGATGCACGTCCCGCTGACCGTGCCCGGGCTGCTGGAGCGGGCCGCGACCCTCTTCCCCGGGAAGGCGGTGGTGACCGCCACCGACGAGGGCCGCGTGCGCCTCGGCTGGCGGGAGGTGCGGGAGCGGGCCTGGGCGCTGGCTGCGGCGCTCCCGTCGCTGGGTGTGGGGGAGGGGGACCGCGTGGCCTCGCTGGCGTGGAACTCGCACCGGCACCTGGAGCTCTACTTCGGCGTGCCCGCGGCCGGCTCCGTGCTCCTCACCGCCAACGTGCGCCTCTCCACGGAGCAGGTGGCCCGCATCCTGGCTCACGGCGAGGCGCGGGCCATCTTTGCCGACCCGGAGTTCATCCCGCTGGTGGAGGAGGTTGCGCGTAACCTGCCGTATCCGGTGCGGAAGGTGGTCCTGGACGTCCGGGCGCCGGAGGGATGGGCGTCCTACGAGGAGCTCCTCGCGTCGGCGGACGCCTCGGCGCCCCGCCCCGGTATCGACGAGGACGCCGCCGCCGGCCTCTGCTACACGTCGGGCACCACCGGCGAGCCCAAGGGCGTCCTCTACTCCCACCGGGCCATCGTGCTGCACACCCTGGCCGTCTGCCTCCCCGACGGGTTCGCCCTCGGCGAGGCGGACGTGATCCTCCCCGCCGTCCCCATGTTCCACGCCAATGCGTGGGGACTGGCCCACGCCGCCGCCATGACCGGGGCCACGCTGGTCCTTCCCGGCGCGCGGCCGTCGCCGGAGCGCCTCGCCGCCCTCCTGGAGGAGGAGGGGGTAACCTTCGCCGCCGGCGTGCACACGGTCTGGATGGGAGTCCTGGACGAGCTCCGGCGGCGGCCCCGGGCCCTCTCCGAGCGCCTGCGCATCCACTCCGGGGGAGCGCCCACGTCTCCCGCGCTCCTGGAGGCGTACCGAGCCGAGCTGGGCGTGGAGATCCTGGCGGGGTGGGGGATGACCGAACTCACGCCGGTGGGGCTGGTGTGCCATCCCCGGGGGGACATGGTGGGGTGGACCCCCGAGGAGCTCCTCCCCGTCCGCACCGCCCAGGGGACACCCCTCCCGTTCGTCGAGGTCCGCCTCACGGACGACGAGGGGCGGGCCGTCCCGTCCGACGGCAGGACCCCGGGGGAGCTGGAGGTGCGGGGCCCCTGGGTCGCCGCAGGGTACTTCCGGGCGCCCGGAGGGGACGCGTTCCGGGACGGCTGGCTCCGCACCGGCGACGTGGCCACCCAGGACGAGCGGGGCTACGTGCGGCTGGTGGACCGGACCAAGGACCTGATCCGCAGCGGGGGCGAGTGGATCTCCAGCGTCCAGCTGGAGCACGCGCTCGCGGACCATCCCGCGGTGGCGGAGGTCGCCGTGGTCGCCGTGCCCGACGCCCGCTGGGGCGAGAGGCCGGTCGCGTGCGTGGTGCTGCGCCCCGGCGGGGAGGCCGCGGCGGACGAGTTGCTGGGGACGCTGGCGGGGCGCTTCCCCAAGTGGTGGATCCCGGACCGGCTCGTCATCCTCGAGGCCGTCCCCCGCACGTCCACCGGGAAGTACGACAAGAAGGCCCTGCGGCAGCGGCTCCGCCAGGAGGCGTGAGCCCGTGCCGGGCATGCCTCCCGGGGCACCGGCGGCCTCGGCCCCGAACCGGTCAGACGCCCGGCAGGCTCCGCTTCCAGTCCAGGAGGGCGCCCACCTGGTTCGTCGTGATGCCCGCCGCGCCCATGGCCAGGAAGCGGGCGGCGTCGGCGGCGTCGTCCACGGTCCACACCACCACGCCGGTGCCCTGCTGCCGCAGGCGGGCCAGGACCGCCGGGACCGCGGCCAGGAGGTCGGAGCGCACGTGCAGCATGGCGGCCGCGTCCCCGGCGGCGCGCTGCACCGCCTGGTCGAGCTCCGCGGCCTCGTCCACCACGTAGCCGATGGAGAGGCCGGCCTCCTGGCCGCGCATCCGGTCCAGGAGCGTCCAGTTCAGGGAGATGAACACCACCTCGCCGAGCATGCCGGCGTCCCGGGCCAGGCGCACCATGCGGTCCGTGTCCTCCAGCTCCCGGAACCCCTTCACCTCGGCGTAGACCCTGCCGATCCGCCCCTTCAGGGCGCGGAGCGACTCGTCGAAGGTGGGGATGCGCACGCCGGCGAAGTCGGGCGAGAACCACTTGCCGGCGTCGAGGGTCTTGAGCTGTTCCAACGTCCTCCGCCGGAGCGGGCCCACGCCGTTGGTGGTGCGGCTCAGCATCGGATCGTGGAAGAGCACCGGGGTCCCGCAGGCTGCGGTGGAGACGTCGAACTCCACCGCGTCCGCCCCCGCCTTCAGGGCGGCCTCCAGCGCCGCGAGCGTGTTCTCCGGCGCGCGGGCGCTGTACCCCCGGTGGGCGATGATCTCGACGGTCGGGGCCATCTACTCTTCTCCCTGCGTGGGCTGGGGCGGACCTCCCGAGCCCAGCGCCTTGTGGAACTCCGCCACTTCGGCGAGCCGCTTCACGGAACCGTCCAGCGACTCCATCTGCTGCTCCAGGAGCGCCATGCGCCGCTCCAGGATCCCGACCGTGTCCTCCATGCCCTTGTGCTCGAAGAGCCTCGCCAGGGCCTCCACCGTCGGCTTCAGGGCGAAGCGGGCGGTGATGCCGATGATGGGGATCAGGACAATGGAGATCCCCATGAAGACGGCCAGGAGGGCCGTGAGATCGACCGGTAGGACCTGCATGGCTTGACTCCTCGGGGGTGGGTGGGAATGAGTCCATGGTGAGGCCCCGGGTGGGCCGGCGCAAGCCGATTCCAACCCCTCGTCCGATTCCCCCGTCCCACTCGTAGGGACGTGGGGACTCCGAACCTCGTGAACCTGAACCGCAGAGGCCCGAGCTGGTGCAACTGAACGCCGACACCGACGATGCGCGGCTGGCAGCGGCCGGGGACCACGGAGCCTTCGAGCGGTTGTACCGGGCCCACGTGGGCAGGATCCACGCCCTCGCCCGCCGCATGGTGGGGGACGACGTGGCCGAGGATCTGACCCAGGAGGTCTTCATCCGGGCGTGGGAGAAGCTGGCGACCTTCCGGGGCGACGCGCGCTTCGGGACATGGCTGCACCGCCTGGCCGTGAACCACCTGCTCTCCCGCAGGGAGACCGTCCGCAAGCAGGAGGCCCGAACGGTGGCGGGGGAAGGGATCTTCGACCGGGTGCTGGCGCCGCGGAGGCGGAGTTCGGGGGCCGCGCTCGATCTGGAAGGGGCGCTGACGAAGCTCCCTTCCGGTGCGCGGGAGGTGTTCGTGCTGTACGACGTGGAAGGCTACGCACACGAGGAGATCGCGGGGCTGATGGGGATCTCGGTCGGGACGTCGAAGTCCCAGCTCCATCGCGCCCGCATGATGCTGAGGGGGTATCTGAGCGCATGACGACCCAAAACCACGATCGCTGGATCGAGAGGCTCTCGGACCACGTGGACGGAGGCCTGTCATCCGAGGAGTCCAGGGCGCTGGAGGCGCACCTCGCCGGGTGCGCGGAGTGCCGGCAGACGCTGGCCGACCTCCGCGACATCGTGGCCCGGGCACGCGAGCTGGGCCCGGTGGAGCCCGAGCGCGACCTCTGGCCCGGTATCGAGGAGGCCATGGGGCGTCCTCGCGTCCTCGCGTTTCCGGCGACCCGCCGCAGGCCTGGCCCGCGGGGCCTCTTCCTCACCGTCCCGCAGATGGCGGCGGCCGCGGCGGTGCTGGTGCTCGTGTCCGGCGTGGCCACGTGGTGGGCAGGGCCCGGGATCGGTGCCGGGGGTGCACGGGCGGGAGATCCCCGCTCGGCGGCCCTCGCGGCGGAGGGTGCCCCCGCATTCGCAGCCGAGGTGCCCGGCCCCGCGCCCGACCTGGCCCGGGAGCTGGCTTCGCTGGAGACGGCCCTGGCCGAGGCGCATTCGCGCCTGGACCCCAACACCGTACGCATCCTGGAGAAGAACCTGGGCGTCATCGAGCGCGCCATCTCGGAATCCCGCCGCGCCCTCGAGGTGGACCCGGGGAACGAGTACCTGAGGCAGCATCTCGATCGGGCCTACCGGGACAAGGCGGACTTCCTCCGCGAGGTGGCCCTGATCAGCGAGTGGGAGGGCTGACGGATATGCTCGGCATGCTCATGGCGGGTTGGCTGCTGACCACAGCGGCCCCACTTCCGGACACGGCTCTGGACCTCCGCCGCGGCGACCGCGTGGTGGTGGAGAGCCTCTCCGGTTCGGTGGAGGTCCGCGCCTGGGAGCGCTCCACCCTGTCCGTGGAAGGGGTGGACGGGGGGGGGCGCGACGTGTCGGTCAGCCGCGAGGGCGGTCGGGTGGTGGTGAGGCCCGGGGACCGGAAGGGGCGCGGCCTGGCCGTGGCGCTGCGGGTGCGGGTGCCGGCATGGGCGCCGCTGGAGATCCAGGGTCGGGAGCTGGACGTGGACGTGTCGGGGACGGCCTCCGAGCTCACCGTCCGCACGGTGGACGGGGACGTCCTCGTGTCCGGCGTGTCGGGCCCGGTGACCCTGTCGACGGTGCAGGGGCGCGTGGAGGTCCGCGACGTGCGGGGCGACGTCTCGGCCCGCTCCCGCAGCGAGGGCGTGGTCCTCGCCCGGGTGGAGGGGAAGGTGGAGGTGGAGAGCGGGGACGGGGATCTCCGCATGGAGGAGGTCACCGCTCCCTCGGTGCGTGCACAGACGCTGGACGGTGACATCTACTTCCAGGGCGCGCTGGCCAGGGGCGGGACCTACTGGTTCTCCACGCACGACGGGGACGCCGATCTGGTCCTGCCCGCACGCACGGGGGCGCGGGCCCGGGTGGCCACCTTCGACGGCGAGTTCGTCTCCGACTTTCCCGTGACGCTCCAGCGCTACGGCGGGGGCGGGATGTTCGACTTCACGCTCGGGGATGGCGGAGCCACCCTCGAGATCCAGGTGTTCGACGGTGAGATCCGCCTGCGGTCCGTCGGGCGGTGACGGCGGTGCTCAACTACAGCGGGCTCCGGGCAGGGGCCGTGGAGGGATGACGATGGCGGGCAAGCTGCGGGGATGGGCGATTGCGCTGATCGCGTTGGTGGTGGCGCTCCCGGCGGGCGCCCAGGAGGTCCACCGGATCTCGGGCGCCCAGGTCGCGATCTTCAACGTGGCCGGGAGCACGCGCGTGGTGCGCGGGGCCGGTTCCGACGTGGTGGTGCGCATCACGCGGGGAGGCTCGGACGCGGCGCGGCTCGAGGTGGAAACCGGGGAGGTGGGCGGGAGGCAGACGCTGCGGGTCCGCTACCCCGGCGATCTGGTCATCTACCCGGAGATGGGCCGGGGTTCCCGCACGAGCATCCGGGTGCGCGACGACGGCACGTTCCGGGGCGATTCGCGGGGCGGGGAGCAGGTGGAGGTGCGCGGCTCCGGACGGGGCCTCGAGGCCTGGGCCGACCTGGTGGTCGAAGTGCCTGCAGGGAAGGACGTGGCCGTGCACGTCGCGGTGGGCGGCATGGAGGCCCGCGGGGTCCAGTCGGACCTGAACCTGCACACCGGTTCAGGCGCCGTGGGCGCCTCCGAGATCACCGGGGACCTCGACATCGATACGGGCTCGGGGTCCGCCACCGTGGCAGGGGTCCGCGGGAGCCTCAACGTGGACACGGGCTCGGGGTCGGTGAGCGTGCGCGACGTGGACGGGGACGACGTGAGCATCGACACCGGCTCGGGCGGGGTGACGGGCGGCGGGGTGCGCGCGCGCTCCTTCAGCGTGGACACGGGGTCGGGCTCCATCGAGCTGGACGGGGTCTCTGCGCCGGAGGTGTCCATCGACACGGGGAGCGGATCGGTGGAGGTCGCCCTGCTCCGCGACGTGGATGCCCTCGACGTGGACACCGGCTCGGGGTCGGTGACCATCTCCGCGCCCCAGGACCTGGGGGGCATCGTGGACCTGTCGACCGGGAGCGGCGGCATAGACATGGACTTCGCCGTGCAGGTGCGCTCCGTGCGCCGGGACCGCGTCCGGGGGACGCTCGGCGATGGCAACGGGACCATCACCATCGAGACCGGCTCCGGGGCGATCCGCCTGCTGAAGCGCTGACCCCTCCGCCGATCAGCTCCTGGGGTCGCGCCGGAGCCAGGGGCGCCGCGTCTTGCGGCGCTCCTTCAGCGCTTCGATCCAGAAGGCGCTCCCGCCCTCCGGGCGCCGCTCGACCCCGCACCGCCCCCCGATCCGCTCCATCCCGCGGCGGACGATGGCGAGGCCGATCCCCGTGCCGGGCTTGTCCTCTCCGTGGCTCAGGCGCTCGAAGACGCGGAAGATGCGCTCGTCCTGACCCTCGGGGATCCCGATGCCGTTGTCCTCCACCCAGAGACGGACCACGTCGCCACGCGCCTCAGCCCGGATGCGCACCTCGGGCCGGGTCGCCGGCGGCACGAACTTGATGGCGTTGGAGACGAGGTTCGCCACGACCTGGACCAGGGCGGTCTGGTTCCCCAGGACCAGGGGGAGCCCCCGCGCCAGCGACACGCGCGCACCGGACTCGGCCACGTCGCCGTGCACCTGCTCGAGGGCCTGGGACGCCACCACGTCGAGCTCCACCGGCTTCACCTCGATCTTCTCGAAGCTCAGGCGGCTGTAAGCGAGCAGGTCGCTGATGAGCCGCTCGGACTGACGTCCCGAGGAGATGATCCGCCGGGCGTAGTCCGTGGCCTCCGGCGGGAGCGCGTCCCCGTAGTTCTGGAGGAGGGCGTGGGCGAACCCCTGCATGGTCCTGAGGGGAGCCCGCAGGTCGTGGGACACGGAGTACGCGAAGGACTCCAGCTCCTGGTTGGCCTGCCCGAGCTGCGTGGCCAGCGCCCGGTAGCGGCCCTCGCTCTCCCGGAGCGCCTCTTCCGCGTCCAGGCGCTCCATGTAGGCCGCGATGGCGGCGGCCAGGCTCTGGCCCAGCTCGGTCCAACGCTCGTCGACGTTGCGCGGCTCCCGGTCCATGAGGGTGAGGGTCCCGGCCACGGCACCCCCGGCCAGGAGAGGGAAGGAGGCCCACAGGCGCGGCTCCAGCGAGCGCACGGCGTCGTGGACCAGGTCCCGCCGGGTGCGCGGATCCCGGTCCACGAGGGGTCTCCCGGTCTGGACGGCCGCCCCCGCAGGAGTCTGGTGGAGCGGGATCTCGGGGAAGCCCCGCTCCGCGGGGACTCCCCGGGCCGCCAGCAACACCAGGCGATCGGCGGCCCGGTCGAGCTGCTCCAGGAGCACCACCGGGACGTCCATGACCCCGGCGACCTCGTCCAGCAAGGCGGCGTACGTCCCCTCGGGGGACTCGGAGGCCAGGCTGAGCTCCGACACGCGGTACAGCGCCGCCAGCTCCCTGTTGCGGAGCGCCAGGGTGGCGTGGGCCGCCCACTCCTCGGTCACGTCGGAGACGAAGCCGTCGGCCCTCAGGTGCCGGGACCGGGGGTCACGCTCGACGGAAAGGCTGGTCCGGACCCACACGCCGGTGCCGTCGGGCCGCTCCACGGGGTAGTCTCGGACGATCCGGAGGCCCGGCTGGGAGGCACCGCCCGGATCCCACGGGGCGAGGGATCCGTCGGCTGGGAAGAGGAGCCCGCGCCACAGCGACGGGTCCCGCTGGATGTCCGCCACGGCGCGGCCGAAGAGCCCCGCCGCGGCCGGGGAGATCTGGATGAGCCGCCCGGCGGTGAGGTCCACGGAGAAGAACACGTCGGGCAGGTTGCGGAAGAGCTGCTCGAGCTCCCAGGTCTTGAACTGGAGCTCGGCCCTCGCGCCCTGGCGCTCCATCCGGTCCCGGATCCTCTGCTCCGCGATCTGAGCCCGCACCGCGAAGAGGGCGGGGGGCACGGGCTTGCGGAGGAAGTCGTCCGCCCCGGCGTCGAGGATATCGGTGAGGGAGTCGATGTCGTCGTGCCCGGTGATGGCCAGGAGCACCGGCTCGGACCCTCTGGGGTGGGCGCGGATGCGGCGGCAGAGCTCGACGCCGTCGATGCCCGGGAGCATGAGGTCCACCAGCACCAGCGGGGGAGGGTCGGCCTGGAACGCGTCCCACGCGGCCTCGCCGCTCTCGCAGGAAAGGACGTGGTACCCCCGGGCCCGGAGGAGCTCCGAATAGAACCAGCGGTCCCCCGCGTTGTCCTCCACCACCAGGGCGCGTAGCGCGGAGGGAGGGAGATGCGCCGTGGCGGCTGCGTTCGGGCCGGGTCTCACCGCTCAGCCCGCTCCGAGGGACCCGCCGTTGCGCAGGCGTGCCGCGCGGGCCAGGGCCACCGCCGCCTCGACGAAGGGAGCTCCCCCCGTCGACAGCGCAGCCTGGTATCCCATCCTCGCCCGCTCCCAACTCCATCCCTCCTCGGCGGCGAGCCCCTGGAAGAACGAGGACACCGCGGCAGCGCTCACCCCGGACGGCCGGTACGCCGCTGGAGCAGCCCCCTCCTCGGGGTCCTGCCACGCGGGCCGCGCGTCGAGCCCGGCGAGCGCGGAGAGGGTGCCTGCCACCATCCGCCGCGCCACCGACACCGGGTCGGCGTCGGGAGCGGTGGCGCCGCGCCAGGAAGCCACCACGGCTCCACTCTGCGCGTCGGCGAGGCGCAGGTCCACGAACGCCGAGTCCAGCCCCACGGAGGCCCAGTTCGCGGAGAGGACATACTGGGCTCCCGGCGAGGTCCCAGCCGCCGGGGCGCCCTCCGGGCGCGCCGCACCGGTGCGCTCCGCCTCGGCGGCGGCGGCGAAGCGGCGGCGCTCGACGAAGCGGACGTCACGGCGGCGGAGGAGCCCGGCGGCCACCAGTTCGGACATCCCGAGACCCAGCTCCACCGGGGGAGATCCCCACGAGGGCGTGCCCAGGATGCGGATCTCCCCCACCGAGACCCTCGCCGCGCCCGCCAGCGGCTCCGGCCGGGGCGTGGCCAGGGCGGTCCACTCGGCGTCCGACGCCCGCAGCGCCGTA
>JBFYZE010000111.1:0-4669 GCA_041309665.1 Gemmatimonadales bacterium
GGTGCTGCGGCACGCGCCCGGAGCACATCCGGGCCATGGCGCGGGCCGTGGAGGGCTTGGCCCCCCGGACGGTCCCGGTGCGGCCGCGGCGCACGCGCCTCTCGGGGCTCGAACCCCTCACCATCGGTCCCGACTCCCTCTTCGTGAACGTGGGGGAGCGCACCAACGTCACGGGCTCGCGGCGTTTCGCCCGCCTCATCAAGGACGGCGAGTACGGCACGGCGCTGGACGTGGCGCTCCAGCAGGTGCAGGGCGGAGCCCAGATCCTGGACGTGAACATGGACGAGGGGCTCCTGGACGCGAGAGCGGCCATGCCCCGCTTCCTCAACCTGGTGGCTGCCGAGCCGGGGATCGCCCGCATCCCCATCATGATCGACTCCTCCGACTGGGGCGTGCTCGAGGCGGGGCTGAAGACGCTGCAAGGCAAGGGCGTCGTGAACTCCATCAGCCTCAAGGACGGCGAGGAGGCGTTCCGGACGAAGGCGCGCCTGGTGCGGCGCTACGGCGCGGCCGCCATCGTCATGGCCTTCGACGAGGACGGACAGGCTGACACCGTGGAGCGGCGCGTGCAGGTGTGCCGGCGCGCCTACCGCATCCTCGTGGACGAAGAGGGGTGGGCGCCCGAGGACATCGTCTTCGACCCCAACGTGTTCGCGGTGGCCACCGGGATCGGGGAGCACGACCCCTACGCCATGTGGTTCATCGAGGCGGTACGGCGCATCAAGGCGGAGTGCCCCGGGGTCCTCACCAGCGGCGGGGTCAGCAACGTGTCCTTCTCCTTCCGGGGGAGCCCGGAGGTGCGCGAGGCCATGCACGCCGCGTTCCTGTACCATGCCATCGAGGCCGGCCTGGACATGGGGATCGTGAACGCCGGGGCGCTCCCGGTCTACGACGACATCCCCCAGGAGCTGCTCGACGCGGTGGAGAACGTGCTCTTCGCCCGCACCCCCGACGCCACCGAGGTGCTCACGCGCTTGGCCCAGGCCCGTGCCGGCACCGCCGAGCGGCGGAGGGAGGAGGATCTGGCGTGGCGGGAGCTTCCGGTCGGGGAGCGCCTCGTGCACGCCCTCGTGCAGGGCGTGGACGCATGGATCGAAGCCGACGCGGAAGAGGCGCGGCTGGCTCTCCCCCGGGCGCTGGACGTCATCGAGGGGCCCCTCATGGACGGCATGAACGTGGTGGGGGACCTGTTCGGGAGCGGGCGCATGTTCCTCCCGCAGGTGGTGAAGAGCGCCCGGGTCATGAAACGCGCCGTGGCCCACCTGGTCCCCTGGCTCGAGGCGGAGAAGGCCGGCGCCTCGGACAAGGGAAAGGTTCTCATGGCCACGGTGAAGGGCGACGTCCACGACATCGGGAAGAACATCGTGGGCGTGGTGCTCCAGTGTAACGGCTACGAGGTGCTGGACCTGGGCGTCATGGTCCCCGCCGAGCGGATCCTGGACGCGGCACGCTCCCAGGACGTGGACGTGGTGGGGCTCTCCGGGCTCATCACCCCCTCGCTGGACCAGATGGTGCACGTGGCGAAGGAGATGGAGCGCCAGGGCTTCGAGCTCCCTCTGGTCATCGGGGGAGCGACCACGTCGAAGGTGCACACCGCCCTGAAGGTGGAGGGTGCGTACCACGGGCCCGTGGTGCACGTCCTCGACGCGTCCCGCGCGGTGGGCGTCATCGGGCGCCTCCTGGATCCGCGCGGGCGCGACGCCTACGTGGCGGAGGTGCGCGCCGAGTACGTCGAGGTGCGCCGGCGGCGCGCCGCGGGGCGCGACCGCACCGAGCTCCTCACCCTGGAGGATGCGCGCGCCCGCGCCTTCCGCTGGGACTGGGGCGGATACCGGCCCCCGGTGCCGGCCCACCCCGGGGTGCGGCGCTTCGAGGTCGGCATCCAGGAACTCCGTGGCATCATCGACTGGACACCCTTCTTCCAGGGGTGGGAGCTGAAAGGCGCGTATCCCGCGATCCTGGACGACCCGCGGGTCGGCGCGGAGGCACGCACCCTGCTCGCCGACGCCCAGGCGCTCCTGGACCGCATGGAGCGGGAGGCGGCGCTCCGCCCACGGGGCGTGGTGGGGCTCTTCCCCGCCAACGCCGTCGGCGACGACGTCGAGCTCTACGCCGACGAGGAGCGCACCCGGGTGCTCGCCGTGGTGCACGGGCTCCGCCAGCAGTTCGCCAAAGAGGGGCGGGAGAACCTGTGCCTCTCCGACTTCGTGGCGCCGAAGAACTCGGGCGTCCCCGACTGGATGGGGGCCTTCGCCGTCACCGCGGGGTCCGTGGACGCGCTCGTGCGCACGTTCCAGGCGGCGCACGACGACTACTCGGCCATCCTGGCCAAGGCGGTGGCGGACCGGCTCGCCGAGGCGCTGGCCGAGTGGACCCACCGCACGGTGCGCGCCGGCTGGTGGGGGTACGCCCCGGCGGAGGCGCTGGCCAACGACGAGCTCATCGCCGAGGCGTACCGGGGGATCCGCCCCGCCCCGGGGTACCCGGCCTGCCCCGACCACACGGAGAAGCGCACCCTGTTCGCCCTCCTGGGCGTGGAGGAAGCCGCCGGGATGGCGCTCACCGAGAGCTGCGCCATGGACCCGCCCTCGTCGGTGAGCGGCTGGTACCTCGCGCACCCGGCGGCGCGGTACTTCGGCGTCGGGCGCCTCGGGCAGGACCAGGTGGAGGACTACGCGGACCGGAAGGGGATGACGGTGGCGGAGGTGGAGCGGTGGCTCGCCCCGAACCTGGGATACGACCCGGAGGAACGGACATGAGGGAGCTGATCGGCGACGGCCGCGTCCACGTCTTCGACGGCGCCATGGGCACGCTGCTCTACGGCCGGGGCGTCTTCGTCAACGTGTGCTACGACGAGCTGAACCTCTCCCGGCCGGAGCTGGTCCGGCAGATCCACGCCGAGTACGTGGCCGCCGGAGCCGAGATCCTCGAGACCAACACCTTCGGCGCCAACCCGGTGAAGCTCTCCTCGTACGGGCTGGACGAGCGCACCGAGGAGATCAACCGGCAGGCGGTGGCTCTGGCGCGGGAGGCGGCCCGGGGCGTCGCCAGGGTGTGCGGCGCCATCGGCCCTCTGGGGATCCGCATCGAGCCGTGGGGACCCACGGGGCGGGACGAGGCGGTGGAGCTCTTCCGCAGGCAGGCCCAGGGGCTCCTCGAGGGAGGCGTGGACGGCTTCGTGCTGGAGACCTTCTCCGACCTCGCCGAGCTCCAGTGCGCGCTGCAGGCCGTGCGCTCCCTCAGTGACCTTCCGGTCATGGCACAGGTCACGGTGGGCCCGGACGGGGCCACGGCGTACGGCACGCAGCCACGCCAGGTCGCCGAGTCCCTCACCGAGATGGGTCCCGACGTGGTGGGGCTCAACTGCTCGGTGGGGCCGGCGGTGATGCTGGACGCGCTCGAGGATATGGCCGACGCCACCCCGCTTCCGCTCTCGGGGCAGCCCAACGCCGGCCTCCCCCGGACCGTGGGGGACCGGAAGATCTACCTGGCGAGCCCCGAGTACGTGGCGCAGTACGCCCGGCGCATGATCGACGTGGGCGTGCGCTTCGTCGGGGGGTGCTGCGGGACGACGCCGGAGCACGTCAAGGGGATCCGGGACATGGTGGCCTCGGTGCAGCCGCGCCGCGCCACGGTCGCGGTGAGCAGGCCTCGCGTCGTGGGCACGCCCCTGACCGAGCCCGTCCCCCTGGAGCGCCGCTCGGCGCTCGGGCGCAAGCTCTCCAGGGGCGAGAAGGTGGCCACCGTGGAGATCCTCCCGCCCCACGGCTGGGATCGGACCCAGGTGGTCGCGCCGGCCCGGCTCCTGAAGGTGGCGGGCGTGGACGCGGTGAACATCGTGGAGTCCCCGCGGGCGCAGAGCCGCATGGGCGCCGTGAGCGCGGCGCTCATCGTGGAGCGCGAGGTGGGCATCGAGACGGTGGTACACTACACGTGCCGCGACAAGAACATGCTGGGGATGATCTCCGACCTCCTCGGGGCCGCCGCCGCGGGCCTGCGCAACGTGCTGGTCGTGAGCGGCGACCCCCCGGCGCTGGGGCCCTACCCGGACACCACCGCCGTCTTCGACATCGACTCGATCGGCCTCACCAACGTCCTCGCCGGGCTCAACCGCGGGCTCGACCCCGGCGGCAGCTCCATCGGCGCGCCTACCGAGTGGGTGGTGGGGGTGGCGGCCAACCAGGGCGCGGTGGACCAGGAGCGGGAGGTGCGCCGGTTCGGGTACAAGGTGGAAGCGGGCGCGGACTTCGCGGTCACGCAGCCGGTGTTCGACCCGGAGGCGCTGGAGATCTTCCTCGGGCGCGTGGAGGCGTGGAGGATCCCGGTGGTGGCGGGGATCTGGCCCCTCCTCAACCTGCGCAACGCCGAGTTCCTGGCCAACGAGGTCCCCGGCGTCACCGTTCCCCACGCCGTGGTGGAGCGCATGCGCGCTGCCGAGGAGTCGGGGCCGGACGCAGCGCTGGACGAGGGGATCGCCATCGCCTGCGAGATGATCGAGGCGGTGCGCGACCGGGTGCAGGGGTTCCACCTCAGCGCTCCTGCCGGCCGGGTGGACGTCGCGCTGCGCACGCTCCGCGAGGGAGGCGTGCGCGCCACTGCGTAGCGCCTACACGCGCTCCAGGATGCGGCGGAGCCGCGGCACGGTGCCGCGGTTCCCCAGGTTGCTGAC
>JBFYZE010000112.1:0-2688 GCA_041309665.1 Gemmatimonadales bacterium
GCCCCCGGGAGCCGTGCCGCCACCACGGCCCACACGTCGGCGATGGAGATGGAGTACGCGCCCGCGAGCATGGCCGCGAGGCCGGCGCACACGAGCAGCGCGACCCCGGCCAGGAGGAAGAGGGCCTTCCTCCTCTCGCGGAAGGTCACCCGCGGTGCGGCGTCCGACGTCACGAGCAGTCCTCGCACAGGCCGGGGAGCGTGACCTGGCTCAGGTCCACGTGGAAGCCGCGCCGCGATCCGATGCGGGACGCGAAGCGGGTGCCCTCCTCGAGGGGCACGGCCGACACCTTGCCGCAGCGGGTGCACACCAGGTGGAAATGCGGCGGCTCGAGCCCCACGTGCTTGTAGCGATGTTGCTTGTCGCCCTGGTCCACCACGGCCACGAGCCCCAGCGACTGCAGGAGGTCGAGGGTCCGGTACACCGTCGACAGCTCGATGGAGGGGCTCACGCGCGCCGCCCGCCTGTGGATCTCGTCGGCGGTGGAGAGCTCCGGCAGGGCGTGCATCACCGAGAGGATCACCTTCCGCTGTTGGGTGAGCCGCAGGCCGCGGCGGCGGAGCTCGGTCTCGAAGCGCAGTTCGCAGGACATGGGGAGGCGCTCTATTGCAAGTGTTGGCAACAAAGTCTACACCCGGCGCGCCCGCCGTGGAATGGGGAGTCGCCTTGCCCGCGCCCCACCTCCGCCCTACCGTGCCTCCGAGCCCTGACGCCCGCTTGGATCGTCCATCCCTCGACACGTGGTGGCGCCATGGAAAGCCTGCGGGGCCGCCTGCTCATCTCCAGCGGCAGCCTCTTCGATCCGAACTTCCGGCACACGGTCGTGCTGGTCGGGGAGCACAGCGCCGAGGGTGCCCTGGGCGTGGTCCTGAACCGCCCGATGGACGTCACCGTCGCCGAGGCCGTTCCGGTGCTCGCCGCCCTCGTGGGCGGCGACGAGCCCCTCTTCGAGGGAGGCCCCGTGCAGCCGTCCAACCCCGTGCTCCTGGCCGAGCTGGCGCACCCGGAGCTGGCGGACCTCCTGATCTTCGGCACCGTCGGCTTCCTGGTGGGATCGGTGTCGGAGGACGCGCGGCCCGGGATCCTGAGGGCGCGGGTCTACGCCGGATACTCCGGGTGGGGGCCGGGACAGCTCGAGCGGGAGATGGCCGAGGGGTCGTGGATCCTCGAGCCCGCGCAGGAGGACGACGTCTTCACCGACGCGCCCGACACGCTCTGGAGCCGCGTCCTGGAGCGGAAGGGTCCCGAGTATCACCGCCTGTCGCGGATGCCGTTCGACCCATCGATGAACTGAGGAATCGAGCACATGCGGATGTATATCGGCGGGGCGTGGGTGGAAGGGGCGGAGACCATCCCGGTCCACGATCCCTGGACGAACGAGGTGGTGGACACGGTGCCTCGCGGCACCGCCGCCGACGTGGACCGCGCGGTGGGGGCGGCGGTGGAGGGGTACGGCGTGAACCGCCGGCTCTCCACGGGTGAGCGCGCCCGCATCCTCCTCAGGGCCGCCGGGCTCCTGGAGACCCGTCAGGAGGAGTTCGCCCTCACGATCGCGCGCGAGGGTTCGAAGACCATCCGGGAGGCCAGGAAGGAGGCGTTCCGCTGCACCCGGACGCTGCGCATCTCGGGCGAGGAGGCCACCCGCCTCCACGGGGAGACCATCGCCTTCGACCAGCAGAAGGGCTCGGAGAACCGGAGGGGGTACTTCTTCCGCCAACCCATCGGGGTGGTGGCGGCCATCACGCCCTTCAACGACCCGCTCAACCTGGTGGCACACAAGGTGGGCCCGGCCATCGCGGGCGGGAACGCGGTGGTGGTGAAGCCCGCCACCGTCACTCCGCTCTCGGCCCTCAAGCTGGCTGGGGTCCTCGAGGAAGCGGGCCTCCCCGCAGGGGTCCTCAACGTGGTGACGGGGCCGGGGAGCGAGCTGGGTGACGCGCTGGCGGGCGACCCCAGGGTGCGGATGGTCTCCTTCACCGGCGGCGTGGAGGCAGGGCTGGCGGTTGCCCGCCGCGCTGGGCTGAAGAAGCTGGGGATGGAGTTGGGCTCCAACAGCCCCGTCCTCGTGCTGGACGACTGCGATCTGGCCTCGGCGGTGGAGAGCTGTGTGTCCGGGGCGTTCTGGGCAGCCGGGCAGAACTGCATCGGCGTGCAGCGCCTCTACGTACAGTCGGGGATCTTCGAGGCGTTCCGCGAAGCGTTCGTGGCCAGGACGCTGCGCTACAAGGTGGGGCCGAAGCTGGACGAGGACTGCGACATGGGGCCCCTCATCACCGAGGCCGAGGCGCGCCGGGTGGAGGCCCGGGTGGCCGACGCGCTGGCCTCCGGCGCCACCCTGGAGTGCGGCCACCGCCGTTCAGGTGCCGTCTACCAGCCGACCGTCCTCACCGGCGTGCCCGATGGCGCCAGGGTGGGATGCGACGAGGTCTTCGGTCCCGTGGTGAGCCTCTGGCCCATCGAGGATCTGGAGGAGGGGATCGCGCGGGCCAACGCCGTGGACTTCGGGCTGCACGCCGCGGTGTTCACGGCAAGCCTGGCCTCTGCGATGCGGGCGGTGGAGGGACTCGAGGCGGGGGGCGTCATGGTGAACGACTCCACCGACTACCGCATGGACGCCATGCCCTTCGGGGGGATCAAGCGCTCCGGGCTGGGGCGGGAGGGGATCCGCTTCGCCCTCCAGGAGATGAC
>JBFYZE010000113.1:0-11845 GCA_041309665.1 Gemmatimonadales bacterium
GCCCCCGGACCTGCAGGCCGAGCTGGACAAGATCGACGGGCTGGGGATTCCCCGGGACATCGTGTTCCGGCAGGGGTGGAGCGTGCTGACGGGGAGCTGAGGGCGTGACGGTGGAGCGCTCGCCCGTTCCCCGCGCAGCCTGGGCGCTGGCCGCGCTCTCGCTGGTGCTGCACCTGCTGCCGCGCCCCGGGTACGGGTTCCACCGGGACGAGCTGCTCTACCTGGCCATGGCGGACCACCTGGACCTCCTCGCCATGCAGTTCCCCCCGCTCATCGCGGTGGTGGGGCGCTTCGCGAAGGCGCTCCCCCTGGACCTGCTCTTCGCGGTGAGGCTGCTGGCCGCGGTCGCGGGGACCGCGGTGCTGGCGGTGGGCATCGCCATCACGCGGCGGTTGGGCGGCGGCCGCGAGGCGCAGATCCTGGCGGCCCTGGCGATCCTGGTCGCGCCCTTCACGCTGCGGACCGGTGCGATGTTCCAGCCGGTGGTCTTCGAGATCCTCTGGTGGAGCCTGGCGGCATGGGCGTTCGTCGCCCTCCTGGACGACGGCGACCGCCGCTGGTGGCTCCTGTTCGGGATCGCCGCGGGGCTCGGGGGGCTGACGAAGTTCAGCGCGGCCGTCTTCGGCGCCGCCATGGCCGTTGGCGTCTTCGCGTCTCCGCTGCGCCGGGACTTCCACACCCGCTGGCCCTGGCTCGCCGTGGCGCTCGGTGCCCTCGTCGCACTGCCCTCGGTGCTGGGCCAGATGGAGTGGGGCTGGCCGTTCTTCGAGCAGGCCCGGGTGCTGCGTGAGAGTCAGCTCGAGCGGGTCACGGCCGGGGCGTTCCTCTCCGGACAGCTCTTCCTGGACGGAGCGGCCTTCCTCCTGCTCCCCCTTGGGGCCGTCGGCCTCTTCGCATCGCGGGAGCTCCGCCGCTTCCGGGGCCTCGGCGTGGCCGCCGCGGCCGCCCTGACGCTCCTCCTGGTGATGCGGGGCAAGGAGTACTACTACGGGCCCCTGCACCCGGCGCTCCTGGCGGCAGGGAGCGTGATCGCGGGCGGGTGGCTGTCGCGCCGGCGGTGGTGGTGGCGCGGTGCGCTGGCGTGGGGAGTGATCGGGGGCGCGCTCCTCCTTCCCATGGGGATCCCCCTCCTCCCTCCGCCCACCATGGCCCGCTACTCGGCCGCGCTGGGGCTCACGCGGGCCGTCACCACGAACCGGGGAACGACGCTTCCCCTCCCCCAGGACTACGCGGACATGCTCGGCTGGCGGGAGCAGGCGGCCGAGGTGGCCCGGGTGTATCACGCCCTCCCCGACGCCGAGCGTGCCCGCACCACCATCGTCGGTGGAAACTACGGGCGTACGGGCGCGCTGGCCGTCTACCGCGACGAGTTCGGCCTGCCGTATCCCGTCAGCCGGCACGGTGACTTCTGGGCCTGGGGGTACAACGACCCGGATCCGGCTGTGGTGATCATCGTCGGCGGAACGGTGGAGGAGCTCTCGGAGATCTTCACCGACGTCGCGGAGGCGGGTCGCGTGTCCACGCCCCTGGGCGTGGAGGAGGAGCAGGACGTGCCCATCCACGTGTGCCGCGGGCCCCGTGAACCCCTCCCCCGGCTCTGGGCGCGGCTGGGACCGGTCTGGGGTTAGGCGCGGCCCCGCCCGGGCACGGCACCCTGCGGCCCGTCGTCCCTCGGCGCTGCAGGACGCCTGGCCCTTCAGGCCCCGGCGGCGGAGATTCAGGAGCCCATCACTTGACCCCATTCCTCCGGGCAACCAACGCCACGCATGAGGACTCCATGAAACGCAGGGATTGCCTGAAGACCCTCGGTGCCGCAGCCGTCGTGGGCTCGGTGCCGGCCGTATCCGCCGCCTGCGCCCAGCCGGGCGACGCGCCCCAGGCGAGCGGCACTTCCGAGCCTCCCACCGTCCACACCGAGATCTTCCGGGTCATGCTCCGCCAGACCTGGACGACCACCATGTCGTCCAGCGACTACCGCGACGTCCTCTACGTGCACTACACGAAGGACGGGATCACCGGCGTGGGCGAGGGCGCACCCATCATCCGATACCACGAGGACGCCGAGGGTGCTCAGCGCGCCGTGCAGGGCCTGACGGACCTGCTCACCAGCGCGAACCCCCTCCAGTTCGACAAGCTCAACCGCACCGTCCTGGAGCGGTTGCCGGAGGAGTGGGCCGCCAAGTCGGCCATGGACATCGCCATCCTGGATTGGGTGGGCCAGAAGCTGGGCGTGCCCATCTACACGCTTTTCGGCCTCGACCCCGCGGACACGCCGCTCACCACGTTCTCCATCGGCATCGACACGCCGGAGATGACCCGCCAGAAGACCCAGGAGGCCGAGGCCTACCCGGTGCTCAAGGTGAAGGTGGGGCTGGACACCGACGAGGCGACCATCGAGGCGGTGCGCAGCGTCACCGACAAGCCGCTCCGGGTGGACGCCAACGAGGGGTGGACCGACCGCGCCGTCGCGCTCCGGAAGATCAAGTGGCTGGAGACCATGGGCGTGGAGATGATCGAGCAGCCCATGCCCGCGGCCAACTTCGACGACATCCGGTGGCTCCGCGACCGCGTGGACATCCCGGTCATCGCCGACGAGGCGTGCCTGCGGCCCGAGGACATCCCCAAGCTGGCCGAGGCCTACGACGGTGTGAACATCAAGCTGGACAAGGCGGGCGGGATCCTGCAGGGCTACCGCATGATCCAGATCGCGAAGGCCCTGGGCCTGAAGACGATGCTGGGCTGCATGATCTCCAGCTCGGTCACCGTCACCGCGGCGGCGCAGCTCTCCCCGCTGGTGGACTACGCAGACCTGGACGGCAACCTGCTCATCTCCAACGATCCGTACGAGGGCGTGACCGTGGCGAACGGCAAGCTCGTGCTGCCGGATCGCCCCGGGCTCGGGCTGAAGAAGGTGGCGGCGGCCAGCTGAGGCGCGCACCACCGTCGCGTCCCGGTGCGCACAGGGGCGCCGGCCCTGCGGGCCGGCGCCCCTTCGTGCGCCCGGGATCGCCTACGGAGCCCGTCAGCGGCTCTCGAACACCTCCGAGATGTCCATGACCCGGATGTCATCGCCCTGGACCGTGATGGGCCAGGCGGCGATCTGCTCGTCCTCGGAGTACAGGGACAGCAGCACCTCGCCGGGGTAGGTGTTGAAGGTGGGCTCGCCCTGCTGGATGAGCCTCTTCAGCGCCGCGCCGTCGCGGGTGACGAACACGATGTACATCCCCGGGGACACCAGGTGCTCCTTGATTGCCTCGTCCACCTGCTCCTTGGTGAGCTTGGCCAGCTCGGGGCGGATGGCAGCAAGATACCCGCTGGAGCCGGAGAGCCCGTAGAAGGCGTCGTCCACGGCATAGGCGAGGCGGCGGCTCACGGTGGAGCCGTAGTTCAGACTGTAGTCGGACAGGAACGTCTTCGTCCTGTCGATCTCCGCGTGGGGGAGGCCGTTCCCGGTGAGGCGCGCCAGCTCCCGCAGCGCCGCCCGGGTGGCGAAGAGCGCCCGGGGGTGCAGGTCGCCGGACCAGGTCTGCCCCACGGGACGGATCCAGATCTCGAACAGGTTGCTCCGCCGCGACACGTTCACCGGCCGGTCCTGGGTGGTGTAGCCCCGGGGGAACGGCTCGATGTAGGAGTAGTTCCCGTAGTTCATCCCGCGCCTCTCACGGATGACCTGGTAGAGGTGCGAGAAGGAGTTGCGGTGATCGCCGAACCAGGCGTTCACCAGCTTCATGGCGTAGAAGTCGCCCTGGCCCCGGATCAGGTCCGTGGGGAAGCCGATGGAGATGGCCGTGGCGTCGGTGTCCTTCTCCACGATGAGGATCTTCACCCGGTCCGGCTTCACCACCGCGGGTGGCGGCACCTGCTCCACATCACCCTTGGGCAGGGCGTCGAAGTCGGGCCGCACGCGCTCGGCAAACCCCTCGGGGAAGCCGCCGCCCACCGCGGTCACGACGTTGTTGGCGACATAGTGCTTCTGGTAGAACGCCTTCACGTCGTCCAGGGTGATGGCCTTCACGCTCTGGACGTAGCCCTCCACAGGGTGCTGGTAGGGCGTGCCCTCGTACGCCATCCAGTAGAGCAGCTCCTTGGAGAGCTCCTCGTCCCGGTTGTAGCGCCGCTGGCGCTCGAGGTAGTTGAGCGTCTGCGACTTGATCCGGTCGAAGTCCGCCTGGGAGAACGCCGGCGCGAGCACGGCGTTCTTCAGCAGCGTGTAGTAGCCCTCCAGGTTGTCCACGTGGACGGTGCCCCGGAAGTTGGTCATCTCCTTGTCCACGGAAGCGCCGTACCCCGCGGCCATGGGGTACAGCTTCTCCAGGATCTGCTGGTAGCTGTCCTGCTGGGTGGAGCCGTCGGCCAGGAGCTGGGCCGTCAACGACGCCAGCCCCTCCTTGCCCTGGGGATCGTTCTGGGAGCCCGCCTTCACCCAGATGTTGAACGCGATGAACGGCGAGCCCTGCTCCTCCATGGCGATGGTGCCCCCACCGCCCCCGCAGCCCGAGAGCAGGCCGCTCAGGACGAGGGTCGAGACCACCGCGAGGCGCGTCGCGCCCATCCTGCGATGCGTGGTCATGGCTCACCCTCCCGCTTGCGTGAGCGTGACGATGGTGCGCCGACCTTCGGTGAGGATCAGGCGCGCGGCTTCACGGACATCGTCCGCCGTGAGGGACTGCAGCGTGCGGTAGTAGTCGTTCATGGGCTCCAGCTCGCCGGTGTTGATGATGGCCCGCGACACCGCCCCGGCAACGCCGAGGTGGGTCTCCAGCCCCATGAGGAAGCCGTAGCGCGCCGCGCTCTTGGTGTCGGCGAGCGTCTTCTCGTCCACCGGCTCGTTCTTGAAGCGCTCCACCTCGGCGAGGAGCTCGGCCTCGATGGCCTGCACATCCGCCGGACTCGACACCATGGCCAGGACCTGCACGAAGTCGGGATCGCGGGACAGGCCGAACCCGGCCTGCAGCGACTGGAGCCGCTGCTGTTCGATGACCAACTTGCGGTACATGGCCGAGTTGGGTCCGAAGGCGATGTCCCCGAGGATCTCCAGCGCGACCGCCGTGCGGTCGGTGGCGCTCCACGAGGGCGCGACCCAGTTCAGCGCGAGCATGGGGAGCGTCCGCCCCGAGTACGTCACGGCGGCGGTGCGCGGCTTGGTCTGCTCGGGCTCGACGGGCACCGCGGGGGCCTGGTAGCCCGGGGCCCACCCGGAATAGTGCTGGCGGATGAGCGCCTCGGCCTGGTCGAAGTCGAAGTCGCCCACGACCACGAGGACGACGTTCTCCGGACGATAGAAGCGCCGGAAGAAGTCCAGGGAGTACTGGTACTGCTCCGGCATCTGCCGGACGTCCGACTCGAACCCGATCACCTGGTGGCGGTACGTGTGCTCCGTGAAGATCGTCTCGCGCACCGCCCGGTCCAGGATCGAGAACGCCGAGTAGGCGCCTTGCTGGTACTCGCCCAGGATCGCACCCGCCTCGGTCCGGAATGCCGGCTCCTGGTAGGAGAGGTTCTGGAAGCGGTCGGCCTCCAGGTCCACGATCTCGTCCAGGTACTGCGAGCCCGCCACGAGGTAGTAGAAGGTCCGGTCCTGGGATGTGTTGGCGTTGCGGTTGGCCCCGAACGACTCGGACACCGCGTCGTAGTTGGGATACTTCGCCGTGCCCCGGAACATCATGTGCTCGAAGAAGTGGGCGAAGCCCGTGACGCCGGCCTCCACCTCGTCGCGCGCCCCGGTGCGCACCACCGACGCGTACGCCAGCATGCCCGGCGAGCCCGCGTGGATCAGATAGGCGCGCAGCCCGTTGTCCAGCTCGAACCGCCGGGTCTCGAAGGGGAAGATGTCGTCCCCGGATTGGGCGGTGGCCAGCGGGGCCATCGCACCCAGAAAGGCGCAGGCCAGCAGGCTCGCCGCGATCAACGCTCTCATCATTGTCCTCCTAGGTCACGTCACCAGGAACAGCCCAGGGCCTCGGAGACGACCCCGGCCTTAAGCATCGACGAGTCGCCCCAGGTCGTCCATAGGCAGGACGCGCGGGGGAGCATGGCGATCGAGGACGAGCATGGATGCCGGGGGCACCGCCATCCAGCGCGGATCGCCGGTGAGGCGCTCCGAGGAGACCAGCATCGCCTCTCCTTCGTCGTCCTTGCGCCGCTCGGGGAAGCGGCGCCCCGCGGGCTCGTACAGCTCCCCGTGGAAGAGGTAGAGCGACTCGGGCTTCTCCTCCGGATCGGTGTCGAATCGGCACACCGCCACGTGGCTCCCGTCGGCCACCGCCACGTTGAGGAAGCTGCTCTCCCCACCCCCGAGCTCCTTCGACAGCACGAGCACGCGCGTGATCGCGGCGGAGAGGCGGCGTGCCAGCTCCAGCGCACCGAAGCCGTCGGACCCGCTCGCAGAGCCCGCGTCCACGGGGCATCCCTGGCGCAGGAGCTCGTCCACGAACACGGCGAAGAGGTGCTCGGTGTCCGTGCTCCCGCGCGGGACGTTGAAGGCCTCGTCCGAGAGGGAGTCCAGGAGCGGCCTGCGGATCTTCCGGAATCCGCCGACGTGGCCGTTGTGCATGAGCAGGTAACCACCGTACCCGAAGGGGTGGCAGTTGGCCAGGTTCACGTCGCTCCCCGGGGTCGCCGCCCGCACGTGCGCCATGATGCACGGGCTGCACACCACCTTGGCGATGCTCTGTAGCGATCGGTTGTTCCAGGCCGGCGTGATCTGGTGGAAGAGGGCCGGCTCATGCCAGATCCTGGGCGCGTACCAACCGATTCCGAAGCCGTCGCCGTTGAGGGGCTCGGAGCGCTCCTGGGACTGGTAGCTCTGGCGGATGAGGGAGTGCTCGGGCTCGGTGAGGAGGGCGGACAGCCGCACCGGCGGTCCCAGGTAGAGGGTGAAGCGGCACATGGTCGGCCGGTCGGCTGGAAGGAGGGATTCCCTGCGCTGGCGCAGTATAGGGCGCCGGAAAGGGCCGCGCGACGCGGCCCGCGGCCCCACCCCCTGGCGCGGGCTGCCCGGGGGCGTTTGCGTTCTGCCGCGCTCAACCACCCTCACGGCAGTCCTTCCATGCTCTACGAGCTTTTGGCGAGCCCCTACGCCCCCCTGGTCATCTTCTGCATGCGCGTCACCGACGTGACCCTGGACACCCTGCGCGTCCTCCTCATGGTCCGGAACGCGAAGTGGCAGGTGCCTCTCATCGGATTCGTCCAGGTGAGCATCTGGGTCATCGCGGTCACGGCGGTGGTGCAGAACCTCCACAGCCCGCTCCACCTCATCGGCTACTCCGGCGGGTTCGCCACCGGGAACTACGTCGGGATGCTCGTCGAGGAGCGCCTGGCGCTGGGGATGGCCGCAGTGAACACGCTCGTCCGCAACGGCGCGGGCGAGACCGCCACAGCGCTGCGGGAGCAGGGCTTCGCCGTCACCGTGATGGACGGGCGCGGGAAGGACGGCCCCGTCGAGATCCTCTACTCGGTGATCTCCCGCCGGAAGGTGGCCTCCTACATCTCCGTGGTGGAGCGGGTCGCTCCCAGATCGTTCCTCGTCGTGGACGAGCCGCGCACGGTGCGGGGCGGGTCCTTCTTCCCCGGACTCAGGCGGTAGCGGGCCCCTATACGGGCCGGATGGCCCCGCGCACCGTATCTTGTGCGCCATGGACAAGGCGCACGAACGGCGCTTCGAGCTCCTGGGCATCGCCGTCCTGCTGACCGCCTGGGGGGCGTTCGGCCTCCTGGGCGGCGACGCCGGCTACACAGACGCCCTCTACGAGCCCGACTACACCATCCGGCACGCCCCCGAGGGGAGCGTCCTGGCGGATGCCGGATTCCTCCCCGGCGACACGGTGGTGGCCGTCGAGGGGACGCCGGTGGAGGAGCTGGGGATGTACTCCCGATGGCCCCGCTCCCTCTCGCGCCGCCCTGGCGAATCGCTCCAGATGACGGTGCGGCGCGCAGGCCAGCTCGTGGAGGGATCGGTGGTGTCCCTGGAACCCCCACCGTCGGTCGCGCGGGGGCGCTGGCTGATCTTCCTCTTCTGCCAGGCGTTCCTCTGGCTGGGAATCTGGCTCCTGTTCACAACCCCCACGGCGCATGCCGGGCGCATGGCCCTGATCGGGCTCGTGGCGGGATTCGCCGCGCCCGGGCCCAACCTGGGGAGCCTCAACGGGCCGGGGGACCACATGGAGGTGGCGGCCGAGGTGTTTCTCCTCATCCTCCTGTTCCACTTCCTGCTCCTCTTCCCCCGCTCCAAGCGTCCCGCGCGGAGCAGGTGGATCGGGCTCATCTACCTGCCGTGGGTGGCGCTCGTCGGAGGCCAGGTGGCCGAGTTGGTGACGCACCCCCGCATGTACCACTCCCTCGGGGGGCTCATCGGGTTGCTCTTCCTGGGGTACCTGGTCGCCATCACACTCGCCATCGTCCACACGGCGGCCTGCACCCCGAGAGCGGAGCACGCGGCCTCCGGGATGGGGCCGGTGCTCGTGGGGTGGGCGGTGGCGCTCCTGCCCAACCTCGTGGCGTTCGCAGGCTGGGTGGTCCCCACCGGGTGGGATACGCCGGGCCAGGACTGGTTCCCGTTCCTTCTCCTGGCGATCCCGGTGGGGATGGCGCTGGGGGTGCGGCGTCAGGCGGGGGGGGAGGGAAGACGGACGGAGGCTGCGGGAGGCGTTTGAGGGCCCAGGCCGACATCCCACCGGCACAGCGCATCGCCCATACTCCCCAGAAGGCCGGCAGTCAGCCCCACAGGTCCGGAGCCTACGCCGCGTCCGGGTCTTGGCCCATCTATATGGGAGCCTTAATATGGGTACCCATATGAAGACCACCGTGGAGATCTCCGACGCCCTCATGGAAGCGGCCAAGGCCGAGGCGGCCCAGCGGGGCACCACGCTGCGATCCCTCTTGGAGGAGGGGCTCCGCCGGGTGCTGCACGAGGGGAAGGAGAAGCCCACGTTCCGCCTCACCGACGCCACCGTGGGTGGGCGAGGGCTGGATCCCGGCATCCGCGAGGGAAGCTGGGAGGCCGTGCGCACGCTGATCTACGAGGGGCGCGGGGGATGATCGCGTTGGACACCAACATCCTGGTGTACGCCCACCGTCGGGATGCCCCTCAGCATGCTGAGGCCGAGGCGGCGCTGCGCGGGCTCGCCGAAGGCCCGGACCCTTGGGCCATCCCGTGGCCCTGCGTCCACGAGTTCCTCGCGGTCACCACGCACCCGCGCATCTTCCGACCGCCTTCGACCCTTACCCAGGCGCTGGCGCAGGTGGAGGCGTGGATGGCCTCGCCCACGCTCGTGCTCCTCGGAGAGGGAAGCGGGTACTGGACCCGGGTGCGGGAGGCGATCACCAAGGGGCGGGCCTCGGGACCCAAGGTGCACGATGCCCGGGTCGCCGCGCTGTGCGCCTATCACGGCGTCCGCGAGCTCTGGTCCGCCGACCGGGATTTCCACCGCTTCACGGGCGTGAGGGTCAGGAATCCGCTGGTGGGGTGAGGAGGCTCGCCGAGAGCTCAGCCCCAGGTCGAGGTCGCACACGTCGCCTCCCCCCTGCGCCACCCCCCGTTTGGCGCTACCATCCCGGAGTCCCCCAACTCCACGACCCCTGTAGTGCCGACGCCGATGTCCGAACGCGAGTCGCCCGAGTCCTGGGCACCCTACATGACGTGGGCCAAGCACCACCCGCCCGCGAAGTACGACCTGTGCGGCAGCAATCTGCTCCACCTCTCCCTGGACGAGCTCAAGGGCGCCCGCGAGGGCTTGGAGATCTCGGGCGCCAACGACGACGGCTATCCCCCGCTCCTCGACGCCATCGCCATGCGCTATGGCGTAGCCTCGGACCGCGTGGCCACGGGGAACGGAGCGGCCGGGGCGGGCTTCCTGGTGATGGGCGCGCTGCTGCGGCCCGGCGACCGGGTACTGGTGGAGTTCCCGGGGTACGACCCGCTGGTGGGCGCGGCCCGTTTCCTCGGCGCCGACGTCCGGTACTTCGACCGCACCTGGGACAATGCCTGGAAGGTGGACGTGGACCAGATGGCCCAGGAGATCACCCCGTCCACCCGGCTCATCATCCTGACCAACCTCCACAACCCCACCGGGGTCTACACCGACCCCTGGAGGCTCCTGAAGATCGGCGATCTGGCCGACGCGGTGGGCGCGAAGGTGCTGGTGGACGAGGTGTACCTGGAGACGATCACTTCGCGCGACACCACGCCCGCGGCCACGAGGAGCGAGGCCTTCATCTCGGTGAGCAGCCTCACCAAGGCGTTCGGCCTCGGCGGGCTGAGGGTGGGCTGGGCCCTGGCCGACCCGGAGACCATCCAGCGGGTGCGGCGCGTGCGGGACGTGGTGGATGCCGTGGGCCCCATTCCCTCCGAGCAGCTGGGCGCGACGGCGATCGCCCACATCGACCAGCTCCTGGCCCGGGCGCGCCAGATCCTCGAGCCCCACGCGCTCCTCCTCCGCCGACTGGTGGAGACCCGCCCCGAGCTGGATTGGATCGCCCCGGCAGGAGGCTCCATCGGATTCCCGCGTCTGCTGGGAACCGACGATGCCGGGCCCTTCGTGGACTTCGCGCGGGAGCGCTTCGGGGTGGGCGTGGTGCCGGGTCGGTACTTCGGCATCCCGGCCCACTTCCGGGTGGCCGTCGGGGGCCGCCGCAGCGTCGTGGAGGAAGGGCTCGACGCGCTGAGCCGGGCGCTCGACGCCTGGGGCCGGAGGTAACGGGGAGGCCGGCTCGCGCTGTGCGCCGGCCCGAACATAGGGGCGGCTCTTGTGGGCGGCCATCGGGCACAGGAGGTTTCGGGACGTCACCGACGTCCCGTCCGCACCCCGAGACCGCCATGCCCAACCCCATCGTCGAGTGCGTCCCCAACTTCTCCGAGGGCCGCGACCCCGCCGTGATCAAGGAGATCACCGACGCCATCCAGGGCGTCGCCGGCGTGAAGCTCCTGGACGTGGACCCGGGCGCCAACACCAACCGTACCGTGGTGACCTTCATCGGCGCTCCGGCGGCGGTGGAGGAGGCGGCCTTCCGCGCGGTGGCGAAGGCCGCCCAGGTCATCGACATGCGCACGCACGAGGGCGAGCACCCGCGCATGGGCGCCACCGACGTCCTCCCCTTCGTCCCCGTCGCGGACATCACCATGGAGGAGTGCGCAGAGATGGCGCGCCGGGTGGGCAGGCGCATCGGAGACGAGCTGGGGATCTCCGTGTTCCTCTACGAAAACGCCGCGTCGCGCCCCGAGCGGAGGAACCTGGCCCGCATCCGCTCCGGCGAGTACGAGGGGATGGCGGAGAAGATGAAGGACCCGGAGTGGAAGCCCGACTTCGGCCCCGACGCCCTCAACGAGAAGGCCGGCGCCATGGCGGTGGGGGCCCGGGAGTTCCTCATCGCCTACAACATCGACCTCAACACCACCGACCGGCGCTACGCCAACGAGATCGCCTACGTGCTGCGGGAGCGCGGGCGCTGGAAGCGCGCAGGCAACACCGAGCCCTTCTACTACAAGGGGAAGCTGGTGCGCTTCCCCGGTGACGGCACGTACCCGTGCGGCCCCTGCGACTTCGTGGGCCGTTCCTTCGAGGAGTTGGAGAACCACTACCGCGAAGCCCACGGTGGCGACCTGCGCGAGCGCTATGCCTCCCTGGAGATCGACCCGGACAACCCGACCGGCCCGGTCTTCGACGACGGCCTCTTCAAGGACGTGAAGGCCATCGGCTGGGTAATCGAGGCATACGGCCGTGCCCAGGTCAGCATCAACCTCACCAACTACAAGATGAGCCCGCCCCACGCGGTCCTGGAGGCGGCCCGGGCCGAGGCGGCGAAGCGCGGCATCGTCGTCACCGGCTCGGAGCTGGTGGGGCTCATCCCG
>JBFYZE010000114.1:0-3830 GCA_041309665.1 Gemmatimonadales bacterium
GGCGACAGGATCGGTTGCACTGGGCCACGGCCACCTGGGATCCGCTTCCCTTCGACGCCGACGCGGCGCGGAGCTTCGCGCGCGTGTTCTCGGCCACGCGGGCCGCCGGCCGGTCCAGCCGGAGGAGGCTCGCAGACCTCCTGATCGCGGCGACGGCCGCGGCCAACGGCCTGCCGCTGTATACGAGGAACCCCGACGACTTCGCGGGCCTCGAGGAAGTCGTCACGGTGGTGGCGCTCTGAGGCCGACTCCCGGCGGCGGCGGTGGCCACCCTCACAGGATGGTCTGCCCCAGCGCCGACGCCACCAGCCCCACGGCCAGCCGGGCCGTGAGGTTGCGGTCGTCGAGCACCGGGTTGAGCTCCACCACCTCCAGGCCCCGCAGGCGGCCGCTGGCCGCGGCCTTCTCGCACACCAGGTGCGCCTCCCGGTAGGTGAGGCCTCCCTGCACCGGCGTCCCCACCCCGGGCGCCTCCCGGGGGTCCAGGGAGTCCAGGTCGAAGGAGAGGTGGAAGCCCGCCGTGCCGTCGTTGGCGCGCTCCAGCGCCTCCTCGACGCAGGGCCCGATCCCCCGCTCGTCGATCTCGGACATGGTGAAGACGCGCACGCCCAGCTCGGCCACCAGGGCCCGCTCCCCCGGGTCCAGCTCGCGGGCGCCCAGCACCGACGCGTTGCGGGGGTGCACCGCCGGCCCGCCGCCGGCGAGCCCCGTGAGGCGCGGGTGACCCCGCCCCAGCAGGACGGCCAGGCTCATGCCGTGGATGTTCCCCGAGGGTGTGGTCTCGGGCGTGTTCATGTCGGCGTGGGCGTCCACCCAGATGACGCCCAGCGCCTCGCCCCGCTCCCGGTGGTGCCGCGCCACCGCGGCCACCGATCCGATGGAGAGGGAGTGGTCGCCCCCCAGGACGAGGGGAAGGCAGCCGTGCTCCAGGACCCGCTCCACCATCGCGGCGGTGCGCTCGGCCACGCCGGCGATCTCCTCCAGGAACCGGGCCCGGCTCTCGTTTCCGGGGTCGGCGGTCTCGAAGCTCCCGGCGGTCACCGTGCCCGCTTCCTCCACCTCGTAGCCCATGGCCGCCACCGCCTCGGTGATCCCGGCGATGCGCAGCGCCGACGGGCCCATGTCCACGCCCCGCCGCCCCGCTCCCAGGTCGATGGGGACCGACACCATGCCCACACGCCTCGCGCTCATCCCGCACCTCCGTGGAATCCTGCGTGAACCCACCCCCTTTCCCGGGGACGGTAGGGAGACGGCGGGCCGGCAGGCAAGCCGGGCCGCGAGCTGCTCGGCCCGGTGCCTACAGCGTCGCCCTGAACCTCCGCGTCGCCCCCGCCACGCCTCCGATCGCCATCACCGTGAGGAACACGAACTGGGGCCAGAGCTCACGCACCCCGGACCCCTTCAGGAAGATGGCGCGGATCACCTCGAGGAAGTGGCGCAGCGGGTTGAGCAGCGTCGGCTCCTGGAAGAAGCGGGACATGGGGTCGGCTCGGTTTGATGTACGCCGACCGGTCCAGGGGCGCGTGGAAGCAGGGGCCACCCGGTGGCTCAGAGCCAGTGGATCTCGACGGAGCGTTCGAAGGCGCGGAACTCGGGGTCGCCGGTGACCAGGGGCGCCCCCAGCCGCCTGGCCGTGGACACCGCGAAGGCGTCGGCATAGGAGAGGGGGTACTCGGCCTTGATACGCGCGGCATCCAGCACGTCGGCCCAGGCGTTGGGGACGAAGTCCAGGGGGAGTGCCCGGAGGTGGTCGAGGACCCGCTCCGCGTCCGCCGGCGAGCGGTACTTCGCGACAATGTAGAACACCTCGCCGACGTTGATCTCGTTCATGTGAAGGGAGCTGCGTCCCTCCATCGCCGAGCGGAGCAGCTCAGCGACCTCGGCCGCGCCCCTCTCGTCGTTGAGGAGGGCGAGGATGGCGAACGAGTCCAGCACGCTTCTCGGCATCTCGGGCATCTTCCAGCGTTCGCTCCTCCGCCAGGGCGGCGGTGAGAGACGGCCCGTCCTTGAGCATTCCGCGCAGGGCTCCCACGGGGTCGGAGCCCACGGGCTCGATCATCACGCGGCGGCCGCCTGCATGGGTCACCCTCACCAGATCCCCCGGCTCCAGGCCGATCTCCTTGCGCAGCTCGGCAGGCACCACCACCTGGCCCTTGGGCGAAGTGCGCACGATGGACATGGGGCCTCCGGGAGCGTTCAACGTATGATCGTGGCGTTTAACTACACGCAATCAAGTTAAACACCATCCGGAGCGCCCACCAGAATCTCGGCGCCTGGATGGGCGGGGGGATGCCTGGACGGGGCTGCTCGATCCTCACCCACCCCGGCGTGCGACCTCGGCCGCCGCCGAGGCCCGGGCACCCTGGGCGCTCACCGTCCGGGTCGGGAGTGCGTGGGTGAGCTCTCCGTCGCGGGTGGCCCAGGGCGTGACCGGCTGGTCGGCGAGCTCCGCGATGCTGCGCAGGTCGTCCAGGGGCAGGTCGCAGCCCGTGCGGCCGACGACGGCCGCGACGGCCTTCACCAACCACTCGGCGTTGTCGTCGTCCCGGACGTTCCCGTCGTTCCACCACCGGCACAGGAGCGCCAGCGCGCCGCGCCCTCCCAGCGCGCCCAGCGTCCGGAGCATGCCGAGGTCAGGGCGATTCTGCTCGATGACCCACAGCAACGACTCGATGTGCTCCGTGGTGAGGCCCGCGGAGTGCTTCCAGTCCTGTGTCGTCAGCGTGATGATGGCCTGCAGGCGGGGGTCGTCGGGGCGCCATTCGGACGCCACGACGGGCGAGCGCTTCCCCCGGTGGTGGAGCGCCTGGAGCAGCTCGATGGCCTTCTGCCGGATCCGAAGGTTGCGGTGCTCCAGGGATGCCAGGAGGTGGGGCCCGGCGGCTGACGGGGCATGCTCGGAGATCAGCTCGAGGGCGGCCTCGCACAGCTCGGGATCGCCTGCGGCGACGGACTCCAGGGCGAGGCTCAGCCCTGCTTCGCCGTCGATGGCCGCGATGGTGCGGAGCGCCAGGACGCGGACATCGGTGGGCGCCGCGATCAGGAATTCGCGGAGCGGGGGCACCGCGTCGCGGGATCCGAGCGCTCGCAGCGCCGTCGCTGCGGCGTCCCGGACCCGCCAGGCGTCGTCGGCCAGGGCCGCCGCGAGGGCCCCTGCCGCGGAGGGGTCCTTCAGCCGGCCGAGGGCGCGCGCGGCTTCCTCGCGGACCGGAGCTTCCGCGTCGCGCAAGGCCGCGACCAGGGGGCGCACCGCCCGGGTATCTCCGATGTCCCCCAGCGCGCGCGCCGCCTCCGTCCGGACGCGCTCGTCCTCCAGCGCCCGGATGAGCTTGTCCACCTTCCCTCGGGCCCTCAGCGCGTCCACGTCCGGCGGACCGAACCATCCGAAGAGACCCATGTCGTCGCACTCCGATGGCACGTGAGGTGCCTACAGCGTCGCCCTGAACCTCCGCGTCGCCCCCGCCACGCCTCCGACCGCCATCACCGTGAGGAACGCGAACTGGGGCCAGAGCTCCCGCACGCCGGACCCCTTCAGGAAGATGGCGCGGATCACCTCGAGGAAGTGGCGCAGCGGGTTGAGCAGCGTCAGCTCCTGGAAGATCCACGGCATGGTGTCCACCGGGTACATGAACCCGGAGAGGATGATCCCCGGGAGCAGGAAGAGGAACATGGTGAGGAACGCCTCCTGCTGCGTGCTCGCCACGGTGGACAGGAAGAGGCCGAAGGAGAGCCCCGCCAGGATGAAGAGCGCCGCCGCCAGGTAGAGGGTCCAGAACGATCCGCGGAAGGGGACGTCGAACCAGAAGAGCGCCACCAGGATCACCAGCGTG